>CAVKUW010000099.1:0-11196 GCA_963659815.1 Butyricicoccaceae bacterium | reverse complement strand
GACTGGAAGCTGGAAGGACGCCTTGCCGGAAAGCTGACAGGCGTTGGAATTCCGATGGGCTTGCAGTATTCTATCACAGGTATTGGTTCGGTAATTCTTCAGACAGCAGTCAATGGACTTGGTTCCATCTATGTTGCATCTATGACAGCTGGTTCGAAGATCAATGTATTCCTTGCATGTCCGTTTGATGCACTTGGTCAGACGATGGCACCGTATGCAGGACAGAATATCGGTGCAAGAAAGCTGGATCGTGTGGGGAAGGGCTTGCGTGCCGCCTGCATTATCGGTTTTATCGTGTCTGGACTGATGGTGATTGTTGTAAAGTTGTTCGGTGGACAGCTTACGATGCTGTTCTTAAATGAGAAAGATCCGGTTATCATGCAGAATTCATCACAGTTTTTGATGATCGTATCATCTTTCTACTGCCTGCTTACGCTGGTAAATACAGTTCGTTTTACGATTCAGGGTATGGGATTTTCATCGCTCGCGATCATTGCAGGTGTTATGGAGATGCTCGCACGGTGTTATGGAGATGCTCGCACGTGGTATCGCAGGTATGCTGCTTGTGCCGAAGTTTGGTTATATCGGAGCCTGCTTCTCCAGCCCGCTTGCATGGTTGATGGCAGACGCGTTCCTGATTCCGGCGTTCTTCCTGTGTAAACGCAAGATCGCGCGGCAGCTGGAAGTCGGGAAAGCATAGTCAGGGCTTGAATCTGGAAATTAAAATAAGAAAGCACGGTTTGATGTGAATCAAATCGTGCTTTTTATGTAATATATCGTTATCTGAACAATATTTTCATGCGGTCATTTATGCCTGACTCATGTGATTGATGTAATGATTCTTTAACGCCTGAAACGTTTCATCGCTCAAGTCATGCTCAATCCGGCAGGCATCCTCGTATGCAGTCTCTTCGTTCACACCAAGAGACATAAAAAGATGGGCAAGCGTTTCATGCCGCTCGTAGATCTTGGATGCGATCTTCATGCCTTCCTCTGTGAGTGATAAATATCCTTTGTCATCGACATTTATATATCCGTTTACACGGAGGTTCTTCAGATATACGCTGACACTCGGCTTGGATAATCCAAGATGGTGTACGACATCAATCGAACGAACGTGCTCGTGTGATTTGCCGAGAAATAAAATTGCCTCCAGGTAATCTTCGGCTGATTCCTGTATTTTCATAAACCAATCCCCTTTACATAATAAGTGCTGTTAACGTCGCTATGTCTGAATACTAACACAAATTTTACAGGTTTGCAAACGCTTTGCAAAAATGCTTTATAAATAAGAAATACAAATATAAAAATCCGATGTATTTTTTATTGACAAAATAGTTAGTTTGGGCTAATATTGTGTCGACAGAAAGTTAGTTGTTCTAAACTAACCTGAAATAAAGTATGAATACTACAGAAAAGGAGTGATTTTTATGCCACTGTCAATGGTAGAAGAAGGAGAACCAAAAACCATCGTGAAAGTGGGGGGAAAAGAGGAAGTTCGTAAATTCCTTGAGAACCTCGGCTTTGTGGACGGTACAGTTGTAACCGTTGTATCTTCGCTGGGCGGAAACATGATTTTGAAGGTGAAAGATTCAAGAGTGGCTCTTGGTCGTGACATGGCAAGTAAAATCCAGGTAGCCTAGAAGAACGTATTCGTAAGAGAGGAAGTGAAACAATGAAGACATTGAATCAGGTAAAAGTAGGGGAGACCGTAAAGGTAACAAAGATCGCAGGCGAAGGTCCTATCAAGAGAAGAATCATGGATATGGGTATCACAAAGGGCGTTGAGATCTACGTGCGTAAGGTAGCTCCACTTGGAGATCCGGTTGAAATTACAGTTCGTAATTATGAGTTGTCTGTTCGTAAGGCAGATGCTGCAATTATCGAAGTAGAGTAATCACCCAATGTCAGGGAATGTAAAAAGATAAGGAGAGAAATCATGGCAATTACAATTGCACTCGCAGGTAACCCGAACTGCGGTAAAACGACATTGTTTAACGCCTTGACCGGCGCAAACCAGTATGTTGGTAACTGGCCAGGTGTTACGGTAGAAAAAAAGGAAGGTAAGTTAAAGGGACATAAAGATGTTGCCATCATGGACTTACCTGGTATTTATTCTCTTTCTCCATATACATTGGAGGAAGTTGTAGCAAGAAATTATCTGATCGGTGAGCATCCAGACGCAATCATCAATATCATTGATGGTACGAACCTGGAGCGTAACCTGTATCTGTCTACACAGATCATCGAGCTTGGCATCCCGGTTGTTATGGCTGTCAACATGATGGATGTAGTCAGAAAGAGCGGCGACAAGATCGATATCAAGGCACTTTCCAATGCACTTGGCTGTGAAGTTGTTGAGATCTCCGCTTTGAAGGGCGAAGGAATCAAGGAAGCTGCAGATAAGGCAGTTGCTGCAGCAAAGGCTAAGAAGGCTGTTGCACGTGTACATAAGTTTGATGATGCTGTTGAGACAGCAATCGAAGCAGTGGAAGCAAAGCTGGATGATTCTGTTGCGGAAGCACAGAAGCGTTTCTTCGCAATCAAGGTTCTTGAGAAGGATAGTAAGATTGGCGATCAGCTGAAGAATATTCCAGATGTATCTGCTGAGATCAAGACACTGGAAGATAAGTTCGACGATGATACAGAGTCAATCGTGACAAGTGAGCGTTATGCGTACATTTCTTCTATCATTGGAAAATGCTTGAAGAAGGCAAAGTCAGGAAAGAAGCTTTCTGTATCTGATAAGATCGATAAGATCGTTACAAACCGTATTTTGGCACTTCCTATTTTTGCAATTGTTATGTTCTTAGTATATTACATTGCAATGCAGACCGTTGGTGCTGCTGCAACAGACTGGACAAATGATAACCTGTTTGGTGATGGTTTCCATTTGTTTGGTATGGAGAAGAATGACGATGGCGTTGCTTACAGCGACGATGCAGATGCTTACGCAGAGGCAATGCAGATCATCGATGGATTCATCTCTTACGGTGAAGAAAATGGTGTAGAAGTTGGCGATATTGCAGATGCTATGGATGCAGAGTCTGATGAATTCGATCCAGCAAACGCTGCAAAGGCTGCTGACGAATTACTGACAGTATTTGATGCAGATACAACAGCAACTTATCTTGTAGAAGATGAGGAGACACTGGCAACTGACGAGACAGAGGCTACATATGCAGATCTGCAGAGTGCGGTTGATACATACAAGTCTTATGGCTGTGAAGAGCCAGATCCTGCAGATTATGGCGTATTTATTCCTTCTATCCCTGATCTTGTATCAAGCGGATTGGAGAAAGCAAATTGTGCAGATTGGTTACAGGGATTGATCGTTGATGGTATCATCGCCGGTGTTGGTGCGGTACTTGGTTTCGTACCTCAGATGCTGGTACTGTTCATCCTTCTTGCAATCCTTGAGTACTGTGGATACCTTGCCCGTGTTGCATTCATCATGGACCGTATCTTCCGTAAGTTTGGTTTGTCTGGTAAGTCCTTCATCCCAATGCTCGTAGGTATGGGATGTGGTGTTCCAGGTATCATGGCTTCTCGTACAATTGAGAACGAGAAAGACCGTCGTATGACAATTATGACAACAACCTTTATCCCTTGTGGTGCAAAGGTTCCATTTATCGCAATGATCGCTGGTGCTATCTTCAATGGCTCCGCAATCATTTCAACCGGTGCTTACTTCATCGGTGTTATTACAATCATCTGTTCAGGTATCATCCTGAAGAAGACAAAGATGTTTGCTGGTGATACATCTCCATTCGTTATGGAGCTTCCAGCTTACCACTGGCCAAAGGTTGGCGCCGTTCTCCGCAGCATGTGGGAGCGTGGCTGGTCCTTCATCAAGAAGGCTGGTACAATCATCCTTCTTTCTACAATCGTTGTATGGTTTACAACATACTTCGGATGGGTTGACGGAAGCTTCGGAATGCTTTCAGAGGATCAGATGGATTACAGTATCCTCGCTAAGATCGGTAACGCAATCTGCTGGATCTTCAAGCCACAGGGCTGGGGCAACTGGCAGGCAACTGTTGCAAGTGTAACTGGACTTGTAGCAAAGGAGAATATCGTTGGTACTATGGGTATCCTGTACGGTGGCGGAGACGCAACTGTTTACCAGACACTGGCAAGCAAGTTTACAGAGCCAAGTGGTTTGTCATTCCTGTTGTTCAACCTTCTCTGTGCTCCGTGTTTCGCAGCAATGGGTGCGATCAAGAGAGAGATGAACAGTGCAAAGTGGTTCTGGTTCGCAATCGGATATCAGTGTGGTCTTGCTTATCTTGTATCACTCGTTGTATATCAGATTGGTATGCTCATCACAGCAGGTACATTTGGTGTAGGAACGGTTGTAGCGTTCGTAATCATCGCCTTCTTCCTGTATATGCTGTTCAGACCAAACAAGAATGCACAGTTTGCAAAGATTAAGACAAACTAATTCATAGTTTTCAAGAAAGATTGTATGGCACCGGAGAATATCCGGTGCTATATTAACTTGTAAGGAGGTCGTGGAAATGAATTTAGGTACATTTTTAATATTACTGGTTGTAATAGCAATTGTTGGTTTGGTAATTTGGGGTATGGTAAAGGATAAGCGTGCCGGCAAATCAACCTGTGGCGGTGACTGTAGTCATTGTGGAAGTGTCTGCCATGCACCGAAAAAACCACAGAAATAATGTAGGCAAGCAGGGAAATCCGTAAGGAATATCTGCCAGTTAAGAATATTTATCAACAAGTGAAAAATATGAAAAAAGTGGTTGACTTTTCGGTTAGTTTACGCTAACATATATCATGTAGTTAGCAAGAGCTAACTACAACGAAACATAAATTCGCGTACATGGAATTTATAATCGACTCCTTTCTCTAACAGCCCCGCGCTACTCCACATAGCGCGGGGTGATTTTTTGCGTGATAATCCCCAAGCACATGCATCCGCTCGCAAGCTGATTGGGTAAAAAAGTGAAAACAGGAAGAAATACTCCAACGGACAGTCATTGAGAAGCAAGCTGATTGGGTGAAAAAGTGAAAACAGGAAGAAAAACTCCAACAGGGAGTCGGCAAGAAGGGAGAAGGCAGCGTGTATCGGGCGCAAGTTTTGGTTGCCTAGAATCAGAAGGTAGAATATAATGATTGCAGTGTGATAGAAGCAAATGATATGCATGAGTAGAAAGGGGGATGTACAAATGCAGCTAAGAAACGATGATGAAATGGGACAGAAGAGAAAGTCCGAACCGTATTATGGTATGCCGACGCAGAAATATGACAATCAGGATCCATATGGGAGACAGGATGCATATACAAACCAGAATCCTTATGCATATGAAGATCCGTATGTGGTTCATACGGTACCACCGGTTCAACCGGTGCGTGCAAAGCAGACGATTCCGATTGTTACAATCCTGATTATTGTGGCAAATGTAATTGCTGCGATTATGTGTATTGGTATTAGTAACACATTCCAGCTTGCAGGAATCAATTATGAATATATTACGGTGAACCACGAATACCGCCGTTTGATTTCCTATATGTTTATACATGCGGATCTAGAGCATCTGGTAGGAAATATGGTGGCACTGTTTTTGTTTGGTAAGCTGGTGGAAGAACGGCTAGGTTCGCTTCGTATGGCAATCATCTACTTCGGTTCCGGTATTGGTGCGGGATTTCTTTCGATGGAGATTGCACACAAACTGCACCCGGAAAGTACAAGGTTTGCTGCGGGCGCGTCTGGTGCAGTTTTTGGAATCATGTGCGCAGCAGTGTTCCTTCGTATTATGGGACGAAAAAATGCGGAACGGAAAGATATGATCATCGCTATTGCACTTGTGATTGGATATGCGCTTTACTCTGCCGGTGGAAATGTAGATATCTATGGACATATCGGTGGTGCGATTGTCGGAGGAATTCTGGCGTTTGCATTAAATGTAAAGAAGTGGCAGGATTTTACAGAAAATCAGTTCTGTAAGATTTTAGCTGTCTTAGCGACAATCGTACTATGCGTGATGGGCGTTGGTGAGGCACATATCGGCAAAGATCAGACATCCCTAATGGATGAGAAGGTAACTTATATTCGCGAACAGCCGGTGGCAGATTATGAGATGAAGAGCTATGGAACGAAAACCTACGGTGAGGCCCTAGATGATTACTGTACGAATACAAAATGGGAATCCTTTACCGCAGAAAGCGGAGAACAGGTTGTACAATTCAATGGAAACGCGTATTACAAGGGAAGCGAGAAGGAAGTGATCATCCAGTTTTTGATTTCGGGTGACTGCGAATCGTATGAGTTGTCGTATTTTGCGTTCGACGGGACTGCATGTAACTGGTATCGGGTGGATGCATTTTTCAAAACAATATGTGACTAATTATAAATAATCCGGAGGATAAAGGAAGATGAGTGAAATTAAGAAGATAGCGGTACTGACAAGTGGTGGTGATGCACCGGGAATGAATTCGGCGGTTCGTGCCGTTGTATTCAGTGCGAACAACCTCGGCATCGAGGTCGTTGGAGTCCTGCGCGGCTACGAAGGTCTGATTGACTGGGAAACAATCCCGCTTGGACTGGAGGAAGTGCGCAACATCAACAATCAGGGCGGCACGATCCTTTTTACAAGCCGGAGTGAGCGGTTTTTGGAGCAGAAATACAGACAGATCGCAGCGGAGAACCTGCGGGCACATGACATAGATGCGGTTGTCGCAATCGGTGGTGACGGTACACTGCGCGGTGCGATCAAGTTCAAGGATGAGGGTGTGAATATCGTCTGTATTCCGGGCACGATCGACCGGGATGTGGCTTGCTCCGAATATACACTGGGATTTGATACAGCGGCAAATACCGCGATGGAGGCAATTGACAAGATTCGTGATTCATCGGTATCCCATGGTCGCTGCAGCGTCGTAGAGGTCATGGGTAGAAAGCGTGGCTATATCGCACTCTGGGCTGGCATGGCGACATCTGCAGATGCCATCGTATTACCGGAGAAATGGGACGGAAACTTTGATTATATTATAAATGCACTGCGTAAACGGCACACCGATGGCAGAAACAGCTATCTGGTCGTTGTGGCAGAGGGCGTGACCGATGCAGGAAAGCTGGCAGATCTGATCCAGAAGGAGACTGGCATCGAGTCGCGTGTGTCTGTGCTTGGATACATCCAGCGTGGTGGACAGCCAACGGCGAAGGATCGTATGTATGGTTCGCTGATGGGCGCATATGCGATCGAGATATTACGACAGGGTAGAGGCAACCGGATCGTGGCAATCAAGAACGATATTCTGGTTGATTATGATATCGCAGAGGCAATCGACCTGCAGAACAATAATCTGGATTCCTTCCAGTACCAGCTCAGTCTGATGCTGGCTGAGTAATAGAGGTATTGGTTGTATTATGAATTCTGCGGAATTCAGTCGGGGTACATCCTTTTTGTAGTTTGAAGATACGGAGGAACGATGAGATGGAGTGGAATCCACAGCTCATTGCGACCTCCGTTATATTTTTTTCAGGGTCAGAGAGCAGCAGGCATGCATGATAGATGCGTTGTGCATTTACATAGTGGTAGAAGGTATCTCCTGCAAATTGTTTGAAAAGCCGAAGAAAATGATACTTGGAAAACCCAGTCATGGATGCCGCTGTATCGACGTACAGATTCTCTGCGTAATGCTGATGGATGTATTCACATACAGATGAAAATGCTTCGGTATAGTGTCTTTGCTTGTCAGGAGATATATCATGGAAGACTGCACTCTCATCAGACAGTGTGCGTCCAACCAGTAAAAAAAGCTGAACAAGGAAATGAAACACTGCAGTCTCACGGAACCGATTTTCACCGAAATATTCTTCTGCACAGGCGGAGATCAGTTGGGCACATGTATCGTGAATTCCCGGGAGTGTGTCCCTGTTGATCAGTGTAACTGGAGAGAGTGTTGTCTGAATTGTTGAAAAACAGTCAGATTTTATATAATGGAAAAAATCTGCCAGAAAAATATAACGTTGACCATGGCAGGCTGGAATGGAATGAATGGTTCCTGGTGCAATGATCAGGATATCCTGCGCCTTCAGACAATAGTTTATCCCATTGCAGATGACAGTATAATCGCCCTTGATGGGCATGATGATTTCTGTGGATGCATGCCAATGTGGCTCATATGTTTCGTATTGCGTGTTGTTATATAACAGCACAGATTCATAATCGTGAAATTTTATCTGTTCATAAGAACCATCCAGCTTGAGTGTCATGCTAATATTTTGCCCCATTCTATAATCAATAATTGCTTTTAAATATCGAGAATTTTATTAAATTATAACGGAATAGAAAAAAACGTCAAGGAAAAACAACAAGAATATTCGTATAAAAATAGCAATAATTGATAGTTGAATAGCAATGATTCGGTAGATAGCGAAAAAAGATTACGATAAGATATAGTCAGATTGGGGCATGAGGAAATAATATCACACATAGCATGAATAGAACGAGCAGGAGGACAAGATTATGAGAAAGAAACAAGTTTTTAATCCTTTTTTACCTTTAAATGAGTATATTCCAGATGGGGAGCCGCATGTGTTCGGTGACAGGGTGTATCTGTATGGTTCCCATGATCATGAGGGAGGATATACATTCTGTATGGATGATTATACTGTGTATTCGGCACCGGTGGATGATCTGACAGATTGGAGAAAAGAACGGGTGATATATGAGGCAGAGCAGGATCCTGCTTATCCGGAGCTTTGTTATATGTATGCACCGGATGTTGTACAGGGAAATGATGGAAAATATTACCTGTATTATGCGATGTCCGGCGATTATGGCGTGGGTGGTTATACATGTCCGATCAGCGTGGCTGTATGTGATACGCCGGCGGGAAAATATAAATTTTTAGGACATGTTCGAAATAAAGATGGAAGTCCGATGATGCGGTATGTATGCTTTGATCCGGCGGTGCTGAATGATGATGGCATGATAAGACTCTATTATGGTACGCAATATGATTACGAAGAACAGCCAGACTTCCCGGAAAATGATACCTATGTGAAACAGGAGATGGAGATGTTTGGGCGTACAAGAGAAGAAATCCTGTCATATCCGGACAGCATTATGGGGCCTGTGATGCTGGTGCTGGAGGACGATATGCTGACCGTGAAAGAAGAACCGAAGCACATTATTCCGTATAAGGTGAAAGGAACCTTGTTTGAGGAGCATCCGTTTTTTGAAGCTTCTTCCATGCGAAAAGTTGGAGATAAATATTATTTCGTCTATTCATCAAAGCAGAATCATGAGCTTTGTTATGCCGTAAGTGACCAGCCGGATGGTGGATTTACGTTTGGCGGAACGATTGTCTCAAATGGAGATGTCGGGCTGGATGGCAGACCATTGGAAGAGAAACTTAATATGACAGGGACGACACACGGAAGCATTATCGAAATCAATGGTCAGTGGTATGTGTTCTATCATAGACTTACACATAAATCTGACTATAGCAGACAGGCGTGTGCAGAGAAGATAAAGATCGAAGCAGATGGAAGTATTCATCAGGTGGAGGTTACAAGCTGTGGATTAAATGAGGGACCGCTTGTTGCAGAGGGAAGCTACCCGGCAGTGATTGCCTGCAATCTGACGAATGGAAGTATGCCGCATGGAAATAATAGCATATATAAAGAAGAATTTCCGAATATAACCAATATCGGAGAAGAACGTTTCATTGGCGAGATTGATCATGGAACGTTGATAGGGTACAAGTACTTTGAATTTAAGAATGTAACCAGAATCGGAATTGTTGGACGAATTGAGACAGAAGAAAATAAGGCGCGATTCGATGCACCAGCCCGGCTCGATGAACGGAGCAGACTGATTCATAAACCAGTAGATATGCCGGTGCCTGAAAACAATTTCTTTGAATTGCGTTTGACACCAGAGGGACCTGCCTGCGGGAAAATCAACATAACAGGTGCAGAAGATGAACATGCATGGGAATGTTTCACCGGGGATGTCCAGATTCCAGATGGTATACATGCGTTGTATCTGGTCTATCACGGAAAAGATAAATTCCAGATGAAAGAACTGAAATTCTTATAGATTGTAATTGAGCAGATAAAAAGAAAGCTATGTGTATAGGTTTGTGCGACTGCTGTCAGGCAGACAATGGAAAACAAAAATACACATAGCTTTTTTTATGTACTCTTTTTAGATATGAATGATGTAAATATAATTATACGGTTGGCAGGGTTGCAAACGACTTTGCAAGCTCTTCGTCGGTTGGAATATAATCAGACATCTCGCCATCATTGTAACGCTGGTAAGCAACCATATCGAAATATCCGGTTCCGGTCAGACCGAAGACGATGTTCTTTGTCGCACCGGTTTCCTTGCATTTCATAGCTTCGTCGATGGCAACCTTGATTGCGTGGCTGCTCTCTGGAGCTGGAAGGATACCTTCGACTCTTGCGAACTGCTCAGCGGCCTTGAAGACTTCTGTCTGCTCCACGCTTCTGGCTGTGAGGTAACCCTGATCGTAAAGCTCTGATACAACAGAACTCATACCGTGGTAACGAAGTCCGCCAGCATGGTTTGCAGAAGGGATAAATCCACTGCCGAGTGTGTACATCTTTGCGAGAGGACATACCTTTCCGGTGTCGCAGAAGTCATATGCGTATTTACCACGTGTCAGACTTGGACAGGAGGCTGGCTCGACTGCGATGATATCGTAGTTTGCTTCTCCGCGGAGCATCTCACCGACAAATGGAGAGATCAGACCGCCGAGGTTGGAACCACCACCGGCACAGCCGATAATGATATCTGGCTTCACATCGTATTTCCGAAGCGCTGCCTGTGCTTCGAGACCGATGACAGACTGATGCAGGAGTACCTGTGTCAATACGGAACCGAGTACATAACGGTAACCTTCCTGTGAAGTTGCTGCTTCCACCGCCTCGGAGATTGCGCATCCAAGACTTCCGGTTGTTCCAGGGAACTCTGCGTTGATCTTACGGCCAACCTCTGTGTTCATGGAAGGAGAAGGTGTTACCTGTGCACCGTAGGTACGCATAACCTCACGGCGGAATGGTTTTTGCTCATAGGAGCATTTTACCATGTATACCTGACAGTCAAGATCAAAATAAGAACAAGCCATGGAAAGCGCAGTTCCCCACTGACCGGCACCAGTCTCGGTTGTGACACCCTTCAAGCCCTGCTTCTTCGC
>CAVKUW010000098.1:0-27975 GCA_963659815.1 Butyricicoccaceae bacterium | reverse complement strand
TACTTGAAGTTGCCATATAAACACCTCCTTTATTAGTATGGCTCATCTTGATTTATTCATACTTTCCTAACTTTATTTTATTTCCAAACATCAGTTTTTGCAACCGGATTTTTGTGAATTTTGTATTAAAATTTTTATTTGCGATTTATATGATAGCACACATCAAAAAATCAGTTTTTTGCCTCAAACAATATGTGCCATCATATATAATTCTTGCTAATTATAAACTTCTAGACTTTGATGCTATCTTCTTGCTCTGTTCTTTTCCAATTTTCCTCTTCATCTGTGCTACCACAGACTCCAATCTCATAAATTCATCCAACATATCAGCACTATACCGATAGACAATACCGATGGAATCAAGCTTGCTTATAAATCTCTGAATAGCATCCTGCACACTGCATTCTGCTATACCGAGCCATTCCACCTTCTCTTTATCCGTAAATGCTTCGTAGCACTCCTTTGTCATATCCTGTATAGAAACATTCTGTAAATCTTTATATGCTTCATCCTCAGTTTCGTAGGATTCGTTTATTGGCTCACAAGACGGTTCAGCCACCTTACGCCAGCTATCTTATCAACTTAGGATGTACAGCACTGCTCATATCGGAACGCTTAGGACACGAAAAAGTACAGACCACAGCAAGTCCTCGAAAATGACTTAAGCCCATGCGTCGGCTTCAACCGACGCACGTAAAAAGGCTCAACCCCTTGTAAACAAAGGACTGCGCCTATAAAGTCAATTCATACTCAAACAGTATTTAATTACTAAATAATGATAGCATCACAATGATAATTGACGACACGACCGGTTCTGATTCCCAAGCGTCCTGCTTCTGCGGCTGCATCAATGTTTGCTCCTACTCCCACTCCAAAACGCAAAAACAGCCATGAGCACAAAGCTCGTGGCTGTTGATAATCCTACGCCAGCACTGCATTTCCAGTATACAACTGGTAATATCTGCCCTTCTTTTCAAGCAGCTCTTCGTGTGTTCCACGCTCAATGATGCGTCCCTGTTCGAGTACCATGATACAATCGCTGTTGCGGATCGTGGAGAGCCGGTGCGCAATTACAAATGTTGTTCTTCCGTGCATCAGCTTGTCCATACCATCCTGTACCAGCCGCTCGGTTCGTGTATCGATCGAGCTTGTCGCTTCATCCAAGATCAGCGCTGGTGGATCGGCGATCGCCGCCCGCGCGATGGCAAGAAGCTGACGCTGTCCCTGACTTAAGTTTGCGCCATCGCCAGCCAGAACGGTATCATAGCCCTGTGGCAGACGCCGGATGAATCCATCGGCATTTGCAAGCTTTGCAGCTGCCTCGACCTCTTCGTCCGTTGCATCGAGTCGACCATAACGGATATTTTCCCGCACGCTCATACTGAACAAATGCGTATCCTGCAATACGATACCGAGTGATCTTCGCAGGTCGGCTTTCTTGATCTTGTTGATATTGATTCCATCGTACCGGATCTTTCCGTCCTGAATATCGTAGAACCGGTTGATCAGATTCGTGATTGTCGTCTTTCCGGCACCGGTCGAACCGACGAAAGCAAGCTTCTGTCCCGGCTGTGCAAACATCGAAACATTGTGCAGCACGATCTTATCATCGGTATATCCGAAATCCACGTCGTCAAATACAACATCGCCCTTCAACTCAACATATGTGGTTGGATCGCCATTTGTATGCTTGTGCGCCCACGCCCAGAGTCCGGTACGCTTCTCACTTGGTACAAGCTGTCCATTTTCACGCTTTGCATTGACCAGCTCAACATAGCCCTCGTCCACCTCCGGCTCTTCGTCCAACAGATTGAAGATTCGCTCTGCTCCGGCAAGTGCCATTACGATTGCATTGATCTGCATACTGATCTGATTGATCGGCATGTTGAAGTTCTTGTTGAAGGTCAGGAAGCTCGCCAGTCCGCCGAGCGTGAATCCGCCGACATTTCCAATCGCCAGCATACCACCGACGATTGCACAGAGCACGTAGCTGATATTTCCAAGCTGCGCATTGATCGGTCCTAAAATATTCGAGTAGTTATTTGCCTTGTAGGAGCTCTCGCACAAAGCATCGTTCAGCTTGTCAAATGCATCCTTGCTCTCTTCCTCGTGGCAGAACACCTTAACCACACGCTGTCCCTGCATCATCTCTTCGATGTAGCCGTTGACTGTACCAATATCCTTCTGCTGCGCGATGAAATGCTTTGCAGAAAGCCCGCCGATTTTTCTCGTTAGTACCAGCATAATTCCGACCATGAAAAATGTCAACGCCGTAAGCGGAATGTTCAGCATAAACATGCAGACTGTCGTACTGATAATCGTAATCGCGCTGTTGAAAAGCTGTGGCATCGACTGGCTGATCATCTGGCGCAGTGTATCGGTATCGTTCGTGTACATGGACATGATGTCGCCATGCGCATGGGTGTCAAAATATTTGATTGGGAGCTGCTCCATCTTCGTGAACATCTCATCACGGAATGTTTTCAGCATTCCCTGTGTGACATTGACCATGATCCGGTTATAGGAATAGGAAGCAATAATTCCGATTCCATAGAAGCATGCGACACGTCCGATCGCATGAAGCAATGGTGTGTAATTCTTCGTCTCGCTCTTTAACAGCGGCGTAATGTAATCGTCGATCAACCGCTGCATGAACATCGTTCCCTGTACATTTGCAAGGACGTTGATAATGATACAGATTGCTACGATAATGACCGCTACGCCATAATGCTTCATCAGCATTCCCATCAATCGCTTCAGAAGCTTGCCCGGATTCTCCGGTCCTTTTCCTTTTTGATTACGCATGCTGGATCACCTCCTCACTTACTACAGGCGCCTCATCAAAATCTCCACCGACACCATTTTGTGACTCATATACTTCGCGGTAAATATCATTTCCAGCGAGCAGTTCTTCGTGCGTTCCAATTCCGTTGATCTCGCCCTCATGCATGACGATGATCCGGTCCGCATGCTCCACACTGGAGATACGCTGTGCAATGATAATCTTCGTTGTGTTCGGAATCTCGGTTGCAAATGCCGCACGGATCTTCGCATCCGTCGCTGTATCAACCGCACTCGTTGAATCATCTAAGATCAGAATCTTCGGATTCTTCAAAAGTGCACGGGCAATACACAGACGCTGCTTCTGTCCACCGGACACATTGGAACCACCCTGCTCGATATACGTGTTGTAGCCATCCGGCATCTTCTCGATGAATTCATCGGCACAGGCAAGCTCGCATGCACGTTTGCACATCTCGTCGGTAGCATTCTTGTCACCCCAGCGGAGGTTCTCGTAAATCGTTCCGCTGAACAATGTATTCTTCTGCAATACAACGGCAACTTCATTTCGAAGTGTCTCCATGTCGTAGTCCCGGACATCCTTGCCGCCAACCTTGACACTGCCCTTTGACACATCATACAGTCGGCTGATCAGACTGACAAGGCTCGTCTTCGCACTACCGGTTCCACCGATGATACCGATTGTTTCACCCGACTTGATTGCTACATTGATATCCTTCAATACGAAATCCTTCGCCGTCTCCTTGTAACGGAAATACACATGATCGAACTCCACGCTTCCGTCCGGCACTTCCATATCCGGCTGCTCCGGATTCTTCAAGGTCGTATCCTCGTTGATAACCTCAGCGATACGTCTCGCACTCGCCATACTCATACTAATCATGACAAATACCATCGAAAGCATCATCAGGCTCATCAGGATATTCATGCAGTATGCAAGCAGGCTCATCAGATTACCAGTGGTCAGCGAATCGCTCACGATCATGTGCGCGCCAACCCAGCTGATTAACAGGATGCAGCTATATACCGTGAACATCATGACCGGCATGTTGCAGGCGATGATGCTCTCCGCCCGTACAAACATGTTGTACAGCTTTGCACTTGCCTGTGCAAATTTGTTTGTCTCATACTCCTCGCGGACGTACGCCTTAACTACACGGATTGCAGATACATTTTCCTGCACGCTCGCATTTAAGTCGTCGTACTTCTCGAATACAATATTGAAATATTTATTAGCCTTTCGAATAATGAACTGCAACACGATTGCCAGCAGAATCACTGCGATCAGGTAAATGCTTGCGATTCTTGCATTGATCAAAAATGCGGCTGCCATGGCGCAGATCATACTCGCCGGGGCACGCATACCCATACGCAGAATCATCATGTAGGAGTTCTGCACATTTGTTACATCGGTTGTCATACGCGTCACCAATCCGGCAGTGCTGTACTTGTCTATGTTTGTAAATGAAAATGTCTGGATATTATAATACATCGCCTGCCGCAGGTTCTTCGCAAGTCCGGCAGATGCATACGCACCATAACGGCCTCCCATCAATCCTGCAAATAGTCCGACTGCCGCTGCCACGATCATCCATGCACCGACCACACAGATATGATGAATATCACCGCCCGGCACGTTGACGCCATCATCAATAATCGATGACATCAGGAATGGAACGAGCGTTTCCATCAGAACTTCCAACAGCATGAACAGTGGGGTTGCGATGGACGCGGCTTTGAATTCTTTGATTTGTTTTCCTAACGTCTTTAACATGTTGTCTCCTTTCTTATGCTTCAATTTCGCACATGATGCATTTGTATATATGCCTATACTCAATTCTGGTAATATATGATGTATTGAAACTAAGAAGTTCTAGATGTTCTGATTCACACAGTACATCCGCACGCAACCGCCGCCAATTCGCCATCCGTGGCTCAGTGGCGGCTTGTTTGAACATCGTGTTCAAACATTGCTGATTACTTACAGAACATCAAGTACTTCTAAGTTCCAAACATATCTATATTTCCAGAATTGAATATAGACATTTACAAATTGCATCATGTCACTCACTTAATCATATGAAAGCAAGCCAAGTGACCTTTTGGTTACTTACAGGCTTGCTTGATTTCTGATGCTCCAAGGCTTGTCAATTCGGCACCAAGTTTATCTGTAATTGATAAGAACTGTGTGATTTCTTCCTCCGATAAGCAATCACTCAATCGCTGCTCCATCTGCATCACACGTGTATGGATTTTTGCTTCGAGTGCCTGCCCTGCTTCGGTCAGTTCCAGTTTCTTCAGGCGTGCATCTCTGGCAACGCTTGATCGCTTGATGAGTCCATTCTTCTCCATCGTCTGCAATGTCTGTGTGACAGTAGACCGGCGCAGATAGAAGAACTCCTCCACATCCTTCTGATATACTTCTGACTTCTTGCTGAATTCAGAAATGTAATGCAGAATCCGGCTCTGTGAACCACTGATGCCTTCCACTTCCGCTGCCTGATGCAGATAATGCTTAACCTGATTTGATAATATGATGATCTGATTTCCAAGATGATCGTGTTTCCAATCGTCCATGAATTCCCTCCTTTATTCGTATCTTCCCAACGCTCTATACTGTAACAGATTGTCGGTTCCATACAGCCTGCATACTCTACATATGACAGATCTATATAGTTTCCAATTTCATTTTGTAAATGATACTCCTGTCCTTCACTTATCTATCTCGCGAAAGAAAAAGTTCGGTTATGAATCGTTTGCAATCAAACAATTCATAACCGAACTATATTTTAACATACTAGGTATATTTTTCAAGCAATTCACTTTTTATTTTTTTCATTTATTTGACGTATCGTGATTGAAGCGTGTAAACTTCCGAATCCTTTCTCGCGTGTCCCCCTACGAAACAATCTGCATGATCTGGATCAGGAACAGCCATGCCAGTCCGTAGTAAGTGACAACGGCTACAAGATCGTTGACTGTCGTGATCAGCGGTCCGGATGCAACCGCCGGATCAATCTTAATCTTGTGGAAGAACATCGGAATCAAAGTTCCGACTAAGCTTGAGATTACCATTGCAACCATCAGTGATACGCCAACACATCCCGAGATCAGGAATGCATGCAGCCATGCATTGTGCTTGAAGCATGCAATGTAGATCCCTATAAATACAAATGAAAGCGAGCCAAGCAATAAACCATTTACAAATCCAACCTTCATCTCTTTCCATACGAGATGAAGCTTCTGCTTGCCTGTCAGGTTCTCATCCATCAGCACGCGGATGGTAACAGCCAGCGACTGCGTTCCAACATTTCCTGCCATATCCAGAATCAGAGACTGGAAGCACATTACGATCGGCAGCACAGCGACAACTGCTTCAAAAGCTCCTACAACGGAAGACACACCCATGCCAAGGAACAATAAGATAATCAGCCACGGCAAACGCTTCTTCATGCTTTCCCTTGTAGTTTCTCTCAAATCCTCTTCGTCCGTCAAACCAGCGAGCTTTGCGTAGTCCTCGCCCATCTTGTCATCGACAGCCTCTACAACATCCTGTGCTGTGATAACGCCGAGTAATTCCTTCGTGTCAGACAAAACCGGAATCGAATCCTCTGCGTAATCTACCAGTTCGTCAATACAATCTTCGATCTTCTCATGATCGGTCACAAATGGGTACGTCGTATTGATGATGGATTCCAGCGCATCATTTTCTCTTGCTACGATCAGATCCTTCAGGTCGATCGCACCGTAATATTTATCTGCCTCATCTAATACATAGACCGTTCCGATATTATCATTTTCGCCTGCCTGCGAAACCAGCTCACGCATTGCCTGTCTGATATCTATACCTCTGCGGATCGCGATATAGTTCGTCGTCATGCGACTACCCATCTCGTCTTCCTCGTAGGAGAGAATCATCTGGATATCATTTCCGGCATCCTCCGGAAGCATGTCAACGACCTGCTTTTTCGTTGCATCATCGACTTCGTCCAAGACATCGACCGCATCGTCAACCTCCATCAAGGAGAGTACCTTTGCTGCCTCCTGCAGGTTCTTGTCCTGCAAATGCTTCTTTGACTGTGCTGCGTAATTCTTTCTTTTCATCCATTTCTTCATTGTCTTCTACCTCCTGTCTGTTCAATTTGCGGTAGTTTTATGCTTATTTATCATTCATCTCGCCTGTCGGCTCGATGAACATTAGCCATCATATAGAAATTTGTGCAAGCACAATTTCTGCATGCTGGCTTATTGCACAAAAATACCACCGTCTTTCATACGGTGGTTCAGACAACAGAAAACTAAACACAGTTATATCGTCATAGATAAAATGAGACTATGTCCCAGCTGCGTTCGTATATCCATATGTCCGCCACTGCGTTTCACCCGACTCGTATTATCACAACTGTCCATAGTCTCACCTCCAAATTTTTTTATTCTTATTGCAGCTTTATCACTGCCAGATCTGACCGAACCATATTTCGTCATGGCTCTTCCTCGACCCGGGTTGTAGTCTACCCCATTTTCACCGATTCGTCAACCGAGTTTACAAACTTTTAACAATTTTACAGTTCATGATAATATGGGCAGATATCCTCATAGCTTCCGTCAATCATGCGGAACCCTCCCGGTATCGTGCCAAGCTGTTTGAAACCAAGCCGCTCATACAGATGTCGTGCATGTACATTGCTTGCGACAACTGCATTGAACTGTAAGACACGGTAACCATGTGCCTTACCCTGCACCAGACAGTCCGTCACGAGCTTCTCGCCGATATGTAATCCTCTGGATTCCCGGTCAACCGCATAGCTTGCATTGCAGATGTGTCCGCATCGTCCTACATTGTTTGGATGCAGGATGTACATGCCGTAGATTCTGCCTGTGTCCACGTCCTCTGCGACACCACAATATGTCTGCTCCGCGAAAAATGCCGTTCCCGTCTCCAGTGTCAGACATTCCTCCTGCGGAAATGCCACGCCATCCTCAACAACCTGATTCCAGATCGTCACCATTGCCTCGATGTCCTTGTCTGTGTATGCTCTTACTTCAATGTTCATGAATATATCCTTCTTTCCTATATCAGCCCTGCAAACATTGCAACTGCAGTTTTCATAATCTCATCCGGGAACTCATAGCACGCTGTATGAAGCTGTGCATGCTCCTCGCCATCGCCCACGCCGAAGAATGCCCCCGGCACTTCCTGCAGATAATAGCCAAAATCCTCCGACCAGCGCATTGGTTCTGCAAGCTCCGTCACAGGGAATTGTAATTTCTCCGCGCACGCGCGCAGCTTATCTACATATGCATCGTGATTCTCCGTTGCCGGAAACCGTTCAATTTCCTCTATGGATATGGTAAGCTGATCTTCCTCTGCAAGTGTTGCAGTCAGAGATTTAATCTCATTCACATACGCGTCAAATGCATCTTCTCTCTCTGCACGCACCGTGAGACGCAACGTACCTTCAAACGCAGATACGCCATAGTTTGCACTTCCAACGTCTGCTCCTATTACAGTCATACGCACAAAATTCCCTCGCGTCTGCATTTCCTTCGTGATCCGCTCGATCTCAAGCAGAAGCTTCGCCATCGGAATGGCTGGATTCCTGCCAGCTTCCGGATATGCCGCATGGCTTGGTGTTCCGGTCATATGAATCAAAAGTCCCGTCGATGCACACGCAAAGGTTCCCTTGCGAAGCAATACCTGATCCTTCGGATAGCCCGGAATGTTATGCAATCCGTATATCTCCCCGATCTGCTTTTCCGCAAGTAATTCCTTGCAGATCTTCGCACCTGCGCCAATCTCCTCGCCCGGCTGGAAGATCAGATACACATCTCTGGTAAGCGGCTGTTCTCGCTTTGACAGATAGAGTGCCACCCCACAGAGAATCGTACTGTGTCCGTCATGCCCGCAGAAATGACCAACACCCTCTGCTCCGCTGACAGCATCCATATCCGCCCGGAATGCAATCGGCGGTGTCCCATCCGGCTTGTCAGCCTTACGAACAACATAGAACCACGCACCACGGTCAACAATTGGGAGCGCTGTGTACTTATAGAGAAATTCAATCAACGCATGCTTTGTCTTTTCTTCTTGCATGGATACCTCTGGTATCTCATGCAGTTTTTTCCGAAGCTTCACCAGAAGCTCATACATTTCCTTCTTGTCTTTCATATTCTTCCTCGATTATAAGTTATATTTGTTATTATATTATACTCTATTTTGGCCTGTAAACGCAAAAAAGATTCGGTTATAAACTGTTCCTGACAGAACAATCCACAACCGAATCTTATAATAGTATCCATCTTAATGATTACAGAAAATGCCTTTGGCTCTCATATACTAAAAGTCCGTAT
This sequence comes from Butyricicoccaceae bacterium, assembly GCA_963659815.1. Lineage (GTDB taxonomy): Bacteria > Bacillota > Clostridia > Lachnospirales > Lachnospiraceae > Coprococcus_C. Next base: position 18,822 of record CAVKUW010000098.1, on the reverse strand, counting down.
CCAGACGATAGATAACCATTTCGTCCCATGACATATCTGTGCGTTCCTCTACAAGAGATACATAAATGCTTCCATCTGCCGCCTTCGAGATACCCCCTATCCACGGATATCTTGTGCCAAAAATATCTGAATCCTTTACGCTGCCAATCCAGTTTCCATCATTATCCCACATGACAAGCTCACGCATGTTTCCATCCAATGCCAGAATGCCGTTTGCAGTCTGAACCATGCCTGTGATTGATCCAAGTCCGGAACCATCCTCATCTGCAAGTGTCCGGATATAATTACCGCTATGATCAAATACAAACACCTTGTGTCCACTATCATCCGCGGCACTTCCACTGATCAGAATATAATCCTGAGTAATCGTCAGATAACTTACTACGGACATCGGCTCCTCACTCAGTGCAAACTCCTCAGTTTCAAATGTACTTGTACTCGTAATATTCACCTTTTCCAAATCTGATGCCTGCACAAAATATGTAATTCCGAATGTTCCGTCCGGACTGACAGCCATCTGTTCCTGTGTATCCAGTGCCCCCGACTGCAGTCCATCTGAAAACTCAAGTGTCGACTCATAGAATCCACTCATGTAAACGACACCATTATCATCCATTGATAAAATTCCGTAATCCTCATCATTTTCAGGTACAATTGTATCCTGCAGAACTGCCGAATCGCCCTCCATGCTATAGATATATAAGGTGTCATCTCCAAGTGCATAGATATACTGTCCTGAAACCTGTAGCTGATTTTCAAAAATATCGTTAATAAGAATACTTTGATCTGCTACAATCTGCGTTGCCGAAACCGTATAACTGCCAACCGAAGCACTTCCTGTCTGTGTAACAAGCGGTTCACCATCCCACGGATATGGTGCATCCACCTCGCTGCCTTCCGGAAGCGTAAATATGATAGTATCGAGTACCGTCTGCATGTCCTCGCTCTGTGCATCACCGGAAATCGTTATCTGCACAGAAAATTGGCTTTTTTCGTCTCTTGCCATATAAATCGTACGTGTTGTCCCCCACGAATCGCTCTCTGCCACAGCAAAATCCAAGCCTCCTATACTCTGCATTTGTACATTTCCATTTGCATATGCCTGCAAATCAATCCCCTCTGTAATCAGATCCTTTCTGAAATCAAGGGCATCTTCATTTGAAACAGATATTGTCAGGCTCTCCTCCTCATCAGCAGTCCTAAAATAATAATATCCGTAAGACTCCTCATTATATTCAGAATCTGTATCCTCAATCAAGCCTTCAGGAATATCAGCAGTCCAGAAATTCATAGTTACATAGCCCTCTGTATCTATCTCCTGCTCCGTTCCGGCATCGGTCGGTGTTACAGCCTCTGTTGTTACCTCTTCCCCGCTTGTCAGATTCAGCTTCTGTTTTTTCTTTTCCTTTCCACAGCCCGCTACTACTAAAACTGCACTTATGCATAATGCACAAAACATAATTCCTTTTCTTCTTCTCACCATTAAACTCTCCTTTTCATGCTATAACAGACTTGACTAAAATTTGCCTCCACCGCCGCCATGCGTGCTTCCCGAAGACGATGTATGCGTACTGCTGCTTCCTCCATCTGTCTCCTTAGGACGTGGCTTACGAGTAAGTGTATGATACAAAAACATATCTTTTTGCTCTGTAATTTTCATACTGTCCGAACGCACATAATAATTTGCAAGTTCCTGTTTTTCTACACTCTTGAGCTGTCCTACCATGCATGCCACAACAATACAGCCGATTAAAACACCCGCTCCGACCGATATGAATATCCACATTGTCCCAAGTGGTTTTCTCGGTAGATTTCTGTCTGTATAAGGCTTTCCGGTTCTTGCCTGTGTAATGAAATCATCACTCAGCTCCGCATATTCCTCAATAGCACCGGCAAAATCTTTATTTTTTAAACAAACCTCCAGTTTATTACAGATATAATCAATTCCATCATCTGTAAACACAGTAATGCCATATCCATGCGTAGATATATGGTACTCTCCATCCCCTACGCTGATCAGCAACAGTACCCCATCTCTCGCATCACCATATCCATAGTTCATATAGTCGAAGCTATCGTCAGCAACAGCCTGTGCACTCTGACCACCCAGAGTATCAACTACGATAGCCGCAACCTCCATGTTCTGCCGCACACTGATTTCGTTTAGCTTTTCCCTAAGCGAAGCTTCCTTTGTTTCATTCAGTACCCCGGCATCATCAATCAGACAATCGTTTTTCCCCGGAAACCCGTCTCCATCCGCTGCAAAGACCGTCATACAGGAGCACAGGCAAATCGCAAGCAGCAACAGTACACCTTTTATTTTTCTTCTCATTTCGCGTCCTCCTATAGAATTCTCGCAAGCCACAACAGCCATACAAGACCATAACATGCCGCACTGCAGACAGCTGAAAGCAGGAAACGCAGCTTCATCGCTCTGCCCTTATCCACCGGCAGATCACCAACAAATTTTCCTGTCTGTCCATTCATAGCGAAGGTGTATTTCTGCCCATTCCATGTCGTATTCAATATCCAGACCGGATAAAGTGCATATTTTGACTGTCCGTTATAAAGCTTTATATTGCTATTTTCTGTCGTTACCTGAGTATATCCCTCTACAGTTGCAGCAAACGCTTCCTCCGTAGATCGTTTTATCCGTTCATTTGCACGACCAATGCTTTCTTCCGCCGTCACATCATATTTATCTGCCAGATATCCGGCAAGATATGCGGTATGAAAATCCACAGCCTCCGAAAAATCATACGGCTCTATTGACTCCATAAGCTCATCCGGCATCTTGGACGATCCATCCACCGGTACATGGGAAAATCCGATAGTCCCACCTCTGTGTACCATATAATAATCCGTCTGCTTATAATCATAATCACTGTCACTCCAGACCTTTTCCTTCATTGCACGATAGCGCACACGCGCTCCCACATCAGAATCAAAAAGCCAGAATGGCACATAAATCCCTTTAACCTCATCAATATGGTTCTGATCCTTAAACACACGCGGAAGAAGATATTTACCCGATAAATGCTTCGTCAATCCCTCCTTTGCAGCCTTCTTATCCAATTTAAACGGAATAACAAAATCAGGTCGAAGAGTTCCCGTAAACTGTCCCGTAATCGTAATTTGGTTGTCACAATACGGACAGGCTGTTGCAGCAGTATTTGCATCTGTCACAATTTCACCACCACAGGATTTACACACATATGTCCGAAGACCATCTGCCTCTCCGTTCTGCCATTCTCCGCCAGCCTGCTTTTCCCAGTTCATATCATCCGGTTGATCATATTTCAGTTCAGCATCGTAGCCCTGGAGCGCCTCCATATCAAACTCCGTATCACAATATGGACATTTCATCTTCTGCACATTTGCATCAAAAGCAATTGCGCCTCCACAGCACGGACACTTATACTCTTGTAAATTTGTCATATGCCGGCTCCTTTCTAGCGCACATCGTTCTCATCAAACGGATCACCGCACTCCGGACAGAATTTCGGCGGATGTGCAGGATCCTCCGGTTCCCAACCGCATTTATCACAACGATATAATAATGCTCCCGCCGGCTTCTTCGCTCCGCAATTTGAACAGAATTTCCCCTTGTTTACCATTCCACAGCCACATGTCCATCCCTCATCTGCGGCAGGTCTTGGCGAACCACATTCCGGACAAAATTTTCCGGAAGCTGTTGCCCCGCAGGCACACTTCCATGTGTCTGAAGCCGATGGCTGCTGCATCTGGGTCTGTGGCTGCTGCATCTGGGTCTGTGGTTGCTGCATCTGGGTCTGCTGCATCTGCTGCTGTCCCATTGCGAACAGATTCTGTGCATTCATACCTCCGGAATTCATAGCCATGCCCATTCCCATAAAACCGGTCATCGCTCCTGCTTCATTCGTAGCTGCTGATTTCATAGCATCTGCCTGTGCTCCAACTAATGTAGCTGCTGCCATTGTAGGATCCCGCATAATGGCTGTTCTCTGTGCTTGTTTAATAAGCTCAGCATCCTCTTCCGGCAATGTAACAGACCCAAGTGCTATACTTATAACTTTAATTCCGCGAAGTTCTCCCCATTTTGCAGAAAGTGCTGTATTCATCGCATCCTCAAGCTCTGTATTATGCATCACAATCTGATTCGGTCGAAGCTCCATCTCCGATAATCGTCCAAATGCCGGCTGCAGAGCACTGATAAACTCTTGCTTAAGTTGCCCGTCAAGCTCCTCACGTGTATATTCCTGACTTACATTTCCACACACATTGGTATAGAACAAAATAGGATCAACAATCCTATATGAATAAACTCCAGAACATCGGATTGACACATCTATATCCAGACCTATCTTAGTATCCACGACACGGAACGGAACCGGGTTCGCTGTCCCAAACCGATTTTCCAGTATTTCCTTTGTATTAAAATAATACACTCTCTGATCTTTTCCGGTATCTCCACCGTATGTGAATCGTTTTCCCATCGTCTGAAAGGTCTTCAGAATACTCTCCCCCAGATTTCCGGAGAAGATACTTGGTTCACTTGACATGTCATATGTATATTCACCCGGTTCTGCACAAAGCTCGACAATCTTTCCCTGCTCTACAATAATCATACACTGTCCGTCAGCCACTGCGATACCAGAACCATTGGAAATAATGTTATCACTTCCCTTTGTATTCGAGGATCTTTTACCTGTCTGCTTGACTCCCTTTGTAACAAGCACCTCCTTAGGCAATGCCTCGCAATAAAAAAACTCCTTCCATTGATCTGCAAATGTACCACCAACTGCACCTACTGCTGCCCGTAATAAACCCATAGATTCTCCCTTCTGCCCTTTCGGCCCTTTGTCCTTTTTACAGATATGTTTCATTTTATCTTCTTTTTCGGTTTTTTTCATCATCCGAAAGTAGTAGATACGGATTTTTTCGAATCACAAACTACTGATTTCCGATTCTCATTGATTCTCTGAATTCAAACTCACAACCACTCCGCTCAGCCTTGCCTCTATTGCCAGCCGTGTACGATTTGCATATCCGGTTTTTCCAAGCATGCTTTTTATATGTGTTTTCACTGTATTTTCCCTAATTCCGAGCCTTTCCGCAATCTCCGCATTCGATAACCCCATTGTCATGCATCGCAGCACATCCAGTTCCCGTTCTGTAAATCCACTACTATCAATCATGCCAAGTCGAATCTGCGGTGGTGCATCTGGATAAACAGCTTCTCCCTTCATAGTTCTTTCCAAAATTTCTATCAGCTTCTCCTTTTCCATATCCTTATAGCAAAAGCTGTCAATTCCCATCTCCTGCGATTTCTTTATCCATGAAACTTCTGCAAGGGAAGTAACCATCAATATTTTCACTCTTGGATACAGTCTTTTTATCTCTCCTGCGGCAGCAAGCCCATTACTCCGATCGTTCATCAAAATATCCATAATAACCAGATCTGTAGCATGCAAACGTACAAATTCCAATGCATATGCTGCCGATTCCAGTTTTCCTATCACTTCATAAGCCTCACTGTCCATCAGATACAGTTCAAATAAATTTCTGACAAGAAACTGGTCATCTACAATCAACACTCTTGTTTTCTTCATGGTTCTCCCTTTCAAGCCTGATCCGCACCGCAAATCGCGGGTTGCTTATCACCTTCATCATACCACCGTTTTTTTCTACTGCTTCTCTTAGCAGCCGCAAACCTCCACTCTCCTGCACTTCCTTTTTTACATTAGCTTCTTCATTTTCATATTTGACCTCTATATATGACTCATGATAGTCGATTACAACCCGTAGCTTTTTTTCATCCGTATGCTTTGCAGTGTTACTAATCGTCTGTCGAAGCCCCAGCAGCAGCACTCGCCTGATTTCATCCTCTTGCGGGAAGTCCGTATTAATTGACACCGATACTCCCATTGCCTCTGCATCGTACAGCAAATGCTCCATATCCTCCCGGATATCTGTTCCGGGTTCCTCCTCAAACATCATCAGATAATATTTCCAGGCTGCAAGCAGCGCCTTCCGGTTTCTTTTTTCCACCGGCATTTCAATATAGGCACACAGCATCAGAAGTGCATTTCCAAAATCATTATGTATTCTTTCTTTCGCTGCAAATATTTCCTTTTCTCTTGTATATACCATAATTTCCTCATTCAACTGTCTCAGCCTCTTCCCAATCCGGAGAAGCTGTTCATTACGTAATTTATACTCCATATTTAAATGATATTCCTCTGTGACATCATAAGCTATCAGCTCCCGGGCTTCTCCTCCCTGCAGCTTTGACAGTTTAAAATTCCATGCAGTCTGATCCGGAAGTAACACCATAATTCCCGAGTTCCCCGGTATGGTTGATACACCTGCTACACATTTCCCATGCTTTATCGTATCCATGAATTCCCATACATTTAGTATTCTTCCGCCAACAAGCTTGTCATACAGCCATTCCATCTGTGTATTCACAAGCAAAGGCATTCCGGCATCCGAAAAAAAACATACTCCATCCTGCATTGCATCCAGGCTTTGTTTAATTGCATTTGGCGTGGGAATCTGCCTGCCAATCCGAAGCATCTGTACGATAGTTACAATTGTCCCAACCGTAATCAGAGCCGTAACCACAAGCAACACAAAATACGGAAGATTTCCCAACAGCTCCCCACACCACGATTGAGGTACTCCATTTAAGCTCCGTATGCCCATCTGCAGGAACAAAACATCAAATATGATAGGAATTCCCATATACAATCCGTATTTCTTCTTTCCATAATACATATAGCCATTCACACATATGTAACAGCATATCAGAAAAAGTATAAGTATATATATGCCCACCAAAATCCTTATCTGTTCAGGTAACCACAAATATCCTGTCACACTATGCCTCCTTCCGTATATATCTGATATCTACAAATCCCGTAGCATCCTCTATCAGGGTCTTCATGCTTATATTCTTATATTGCCGTGTCTGCGGCAATCCTGACGGGCAATTTGCTTCCATATGTACACATAGCCCATCCTCATTCCATATCCGGACAAATAAGATATCTATCGTCGGAATCATAGCCTCTATACAATCTTCAAACATATGATATATCATTACAAGCTGATCAGACTCCATTTTGAATGGAAGGTCCTGTATTTTTTCATCCATATATACTTCAATTCCGGCAAGCCGCAAATATTTTATGCTTTCTCTAAAAGCAGGCAAAAGCTCCTCCTCCGGCAGTTCCCTCTGTTGGGTACTCAGCATCAACAGGTTGGAATATCTCTTGACATACGCATACAACACAGCTGCATATGCCATGTTATGTTCAAACTCCTGTTCCGATATATAATTTTTCTGAAGAATGTCCCTTAGCTTTTTTCTCTGAATCAATACCTCGTCGGCAAGTGTTCGATAAATATGTTTTTTTTCTTCCATTCCTGCACGCTCCAGCTGCAGCATTCTCTCTGTCGTCAGTATCTCATTTTCCTCCTCCTGTACATTTCCGAGTTCCCGCAAAGCCTCATTGATTACATGCAGCTCCCGCACATCCTTCACCCAATATCCATAACCTCCTTCTATCCGATGACTTTTCAATATTCCATTACCATCATCAAGCAGTACCTTCTGTTCACACGCCTGCAGCACCTGAGCCTTTGTAATATCCACACATCGACTGGATTGAAAACAAATATTTCCTTCGTTATCCATGATGCCACCGCATAATCTCGAAGCGTTCCAAAACAATTCATAATTATCATTTACCGGAAAAAGTCCTGCCACAATCAGGCACTCAACATATGCAGGAAACAAAAAGCATACCATCTCTGCCATCTCAAACAAACGTACAAGCATACAGCCCGGAAACCTGATATACATTATGGTATATATAACTTCACCCAGGAATGGAAGCATCGGCAGCCATAATCTTCGCATATATACATCCACTCTGCACCGGTACACCACTATAGCCAGTGTTGCCAGTCCGCAAAAGGCTATCCACAACACAATCATATAGTAAATAATACCATATGTATATGCTTTCTCATATTGACTTGGATCAGAGACTTGAAAGTGAAATACCCCCTGATGAAAATCATTGAACAAAACAAGAACGAGAAGAACACCAGCCGGAAAATACAGCATTTTCCACCTTCTGTCAATCGAGCTTTGCTGCCCCATGCCAATGTGCAAAACAGCAAATAAAAGCCACAAGGGCGCAATAATCAACGGAATATAATACAAATACCACACATAACGAGCCGCTGTATACAAATGCGTAAAAAACAGGTACTTAATTGTGCGTATCAGTATCATAAATACAAGCATAGCAGCAATTCCCAAAATATACTTTTTTTCCTCCAGCTGAATAATACGCTTTTTTATTATTCCGCTCCATATAAAAAGAGCCAACACAATGAAGAAGAATGACAAAATACTAACCAAATCCCGAAGAAGCCTCCAATATTTCTCTCCAATCCGCAAAAGTCCCGGCATCAACAGGAAAAAAATCCCTAACCCATAACATATTTTTGTCCAATTACTATTTCCCATCCGGTTTACCTCTCATACAATAATCCACACTCCTTTGCGAGTTCCAGAGTATACCGCCCTGCTGTTAAATTATAGCCTACACGTATAATATTGTAAATTCAATTTTAGCTATCGTATGATAATTACTTTTAATTGCATTTGTACTCATTTTTTGTTATGCTTTTATCGTTATAAATAAAGAATGCGGATACGTGCACAAGTCATCGCACTTCTTGCGGTGACAGATTATATATTAAGGAGTAACTGTTTTATGAGCGAGAAGGTTCTGAATTATTTTAAACGTCATTCCATCCAGATAAATGACATCAAATATCTGACACGCAAGGAAGGCAAAACATGCATACATATGATTGATAACCGAATATCGGAAACGTATATCACGGTAAAGGATTTTCTTACATCCATGGAATCATATGATTTTATCTGCATCAACAAAGGAACTGTTGTCTCCAAAAAACAAATCAGTTACATCAAGGATGGCATCTACTACATGATGGATGATGCATCCTTCCGAGGAAGGAAAAAAAATGCCTCCGCACACAAGCGTCTGAACGCAAGTCTTCAAAAAAAATAACCAGTGAAGTTCCTTCTTTCTCTGATATTCAGACAATGTTTTCTATGTTGGACAATATCCCAATTGCATTTTGTGTTATCGAACTCGTCTTTAACAAGGATGGTCTTGGGGTAGATTTTGTATTTCGCTATAGCAACAAGCAAATGGAATATGTAGAAGGGAAAAAAATAGACGAAATGGTCAATCATTCTTTTTATACGGTATTTCCGAATGCTGACAAAAAATGGCTTGTAACCTATACCGATGTTGCAATCAACGGCTCTTATCGTTGTATCCGAGATTTCAGTACAGAAATAAAGAAGGATCTGTTTATCCAGTGCTTCCAGCCAATAAAGGGCTTCTGTGGCTGTCTGATCACACCTGTAGATGAAATGCTACATGCACTACCCGCAGATACCACACACTCTCTATAGAGTTCCTATCAACTATCAAGTTTTCTGCCTAATACTTTATCACTAAAAAGAGCTGTCACACTTACTACCTAGTGCGACAGCTCTTTTTTATGCATAAACCTATTCCATCATAACACTGCTACTGCATTACCTGCAATGTCCATTATATAATATATTCTAGCGTGAACGCTTCCGCAATCTCCATACACTTGCAGCACATGCCACTGATGCAACGGCAAGTAGCACAAACAGCACAACATTCATGGAATCACCCGTCTTTACACTATTATTGTTAGAGGTCTTCGTCGTTTCTGTTGTCACTGCTGTTGTTTCTGTCGTTACTGCTGTTGTTTCTGTCGTTACTGCTGTTGTTTCTGTCGTTACCGTCGTTGTAGCAAGCTTAGCCTCCTTATAGGTCGTTTTACCTTCCTCGACAGTTACCTTAAGCTCTTTTCCCGTTACAACAGAATATCCATCCGGAACCTCAGTAACTGTAACGCTATATCCTCCAACCGGTGTGTCATTCAGCGTAATCTGACCGTTTTCATTTGTCTCATACTCCTGTTTTGTTCCGTCCGGCTTAGAAACTTCTACCTTTGCCTTTGGGATCACTGCTCCTGTCTTTTCATCAACGACAGTTATTACAAGATTTCCCTTTTCTTCCGCATCCGGCGTAATGGGATCATTGGATACCGATAATTCAGCAAGATTATTGTTCGTACCGTCAGAAAAAACAACACTTGCAGTCTCTCCTGAGAATGTAATGGTTACACTGTAAATTTTCGTATTTATCTCATAGCCGACTGGTGCCGAAAGCTCCTTAAAGAAATATGTGCCTGCCTCTAAATCTTTAAATTTTACAACCCCCTGTGCATCAGACGTAAATGTATAAGCCTTTGCGTCCCTTTGAACCGCTGTTGTACATGCCGCATCACTGTATAGTCCAAACTTTGCACCCTCAAGTGCAACATTCAAACCAGTAATTACCTTCTTAAATGAAATATCTGCTTTCTGTGTAACAACCGTACCTCCACCTGTCTTCTTGTTTTCACAAACAGGGAATCCGGTCGCAGCATCTATCGTATCATTTCCTGACGTACTTCCGGCTACAGAGTATGTAACTGTTCCATCCGTATTTACCTTACACTTAAATACCGTATTGCTCTTATCGTATCCTAAGGGTGCTGACTTTTCCTTTAAATAATACGTAGTATCTATGGATAATGTATTTCCGGCAAAGGTCACAACATAGTTCTCTCCCGAGAGCACCGGGCTTCCTGTGGCTACAATATTTGTACATGCTTCGTCTGAATATAATCCAAATACTGCCGTTGTTGCATCACTTGCTGTTCCATCTGCATCCACTGTCTTTATCAGCTTTATATCTTCCACAGTAACCGACGGAGTCGGTGTTGTGCCGCCGGTAGGAGTGACCGGATTTTGCGCAGGCGCAAAATGATTTTCACCCGTGCTTGCTGCGCTCTCTGAAACAACTACACCATTCCAGTTAGACAATCCCTCAACGCTTGCCTTAGGTGCAATGATTGTTCCCCAACCCTTCACACCACTCATACTTATTGTTCCCGTATACTGCTTATCGGTCTTTGATGAATCATAAAAATTATAGTAGACTCTGTTATTTGTTAATACACAATTATCTTCGCCTGCTGATGCCTCTGTTCCTCCGGTCAACAAATTCAATGGCTTATGTGACCATGTCGCACCATTCATATCTATATTCAAAACAACCGCAGCGGTTGAACCTGCTGGAAAAGAAATCTTTGCATCTGCATTTAAAGCGTTGATTGTATCCGCATCCATATTATAATACAGTACTCCGCTCAACACATTGACTGTCAATGTATCTCCGGAATATGTAATTCCTTCTGTCGAAGCTGTTGTTTCACTCAATTATTTGTTATATGCAATAAAGCTGTTCTGAAGATTTGAAAGGTCAATATACTTTTCCGTAGCAGTATCTGCTGTTACGGTTCCGGCGCTTTCAACCTTATACTTTTCATCAGGAGTTTCTGTCTTTGCCAAAAACTTTTCCGCATTTCCCGTAACAGTATACGTCTCTCCGACAACCAGTGTATCCCTGCTGTAACCAACCTTAACCGGATTCGACAGCTGTTCAAATTCCTGAATATAGCTCGTGGTCGGTATGTTATAGTCCCCTCTCAAGCAATACTCATTTGCCGGAGCTGACATCAGCTTTTTAACAATAATCGGTGCATGAATATGTACCCCACCCGAAAAAGATCCAAATGTCACAAATCCATAATTTTGCATTATATTAACCAGATTACTGCTATCTGATGAGACCGTATATATAATCCCGGATGCCCTCACATCTGATGTTGCTGCCATACCAGTCATCAATACTGCTGTCATCATCGCCGCAAACACGCGCTTTAGAATCCTTTTCCCTGCACTATGCTTTTTCTCTCTTGGTGTTAAAATCATAATCCATCCTCCTCATGTAATATATCACAATTTAACTATATTTTCATGACGTTGTTCGTATCAACGGCTATTTTATCAGCCTGTGTGCAAAAAGTCAATCTTATAAATTTGAGTTTTATTTAGGGAGTTTTATTTAATTTTTTTATCTTTTAAAATCATTTTTTAAATTTAAGGTGTATTATTAACTTTAAATCAATTTTTGTCCGACATCATACATTTTTATAGCTGATTACCTCTGACTCTACGGAATTTTCATCTGGTATTTCGTGAGATCTACCCTATTATCCACGACCGGAATCCCGTCTGCTTCCAGCCGGTCTGCCTGTACATGGGCGCCGCCAAATGCAAACGCTCCGGCAAGCTCCCCTTTCGCATTCACCACACGATAACACGGAATATGTTCCGGATCTGGGTTCCTATGCAGTGCATTTCCAACCGCACGCGCCATCTTCTTATCTCCGGCAAGCTCTGCGACCTGTCCATATGTTGCCACCTTTCCACGCGGAATCTTCTTCACCGCTTCATAGATCCGCTTCGACGGACTGTCGGTGACAAGCCGGTAGCTCTCTGCGATCATCTCCCGCACCGCATCGTCCGGCACACTTCCGTCTAAGATAATCGTATTCCAATGCTCCCGGTTCTGGTGCCAGCCCGGCACGACTGACGCAAAAGCATCCCGCCAGTAATCACGCCACTCCGGATCTACCTTGACATTCAGATTCATATAGCCATTCCGTTCATATGTCCACAAAAACGCTCTCTTGCTCCCCTTCACACGCACCAGCTGCCAGTTGTCATCGCGAAACGGCGCATCCTGATATGTATCCGGGAACGACAGCGCAAATGCTAAGGCTTCTTCTCTTGTCCGCATTTTCCTGCCTCCATAGTTTCTATCTTCTTATAGTACACTTTTAACGGAAGGTCTTCAAGTACGCTTTTTGCTCATCCGTGATCCGATAGCTTTCCACCGCCTTCTGAATCGTCTTTCTATGTACCCACGGCGATAATCTCCGCCCTTCGATATATGGAATACATGTCTCCCACTGCTTGGCAAGTGCCGTTGCAAAATACCACGCAATCATCATATTCACATAATATTCTTCCGATGTAACCGCCGCGACCATCGCCGGACATTCCGGCTGAAAATCATCATCCAAGTATAACCGCATCAAAAGCCCCATGCCATAACGGATCGTATACGTCTCGCCGGATGCCAGAAATGTCCGGATCTCCGGAAGCAGTTCCTCCTTATGCTTCGCAAAACATTTCGGGATCGGCAGATCACAGGTCGCCCAGTTGTCAATGTATGGCAGCATACGTTTTACCTCATATAAACACTGCGCATAATTTTTGATTCCGCCAATCAGCATCATATGCAGATTATTTTCTTCATAGTAGGTATGCGGCAGTTCCTGCAGAAATGCCTCTACACCATCCTCCTTCGCGAACTCCTTTGCGAAGTTCCGCAATACCGGCATCCGGATTCCGATCACGTGCTCCGGTTCAATATTCGGTATCAATTTTGCGTGAAATGCCTGATACTTTTTATCCTGCAATTCGAACAATCGCTGCTGTAACTCTGTCATATGTTTTGTCTCCCAAGTTATATACAACAACGAGCAGGCATTCCCCGCCTGCTCGTTAAAATCAGATATCTTTCGAATTATTTATTCTTCTTGTCTTTATCTACGATAAATGTATCATAAATTGCCTTGATTGCCGGCTCAAAGTCTTTGTTTCTGACTCCGATGATAATATTCAGCTCTGAAGATCCCTGATCAATCATCTTGATATTGATTCCTTCCTTTGCAAGTGCACTGAATAACTTACCTGCTGTACCACTTGCGGACTTCATACCACGACCAACAACTGCGATCAATGCAAGACCTGACTCAATCTCAACGGAATCCGGCTCTGCAAGACGATGAATGGCAGATACCACTCTCTGCTCCTTATGCATGAATTCATCCTCATGAACCACGATTGTCATAGTATCAATACCGGATGGCATATGCTCAAACGAGATCTCATTTTCCTCAAATGCCTGAAGCACTTTTCTTCCAAAACCAATCTCAGCATTCATCATAGCCTTTGAGATAAAAATTGTACAGAAGTCCTTCTTACCTGCAATACCTGTAACAACGTAATCCTGCTTCTGGCATGTGCTTTCAACAATCCATGTACCCGGATCTTCCGGTGCATTTGTATTCCGGATATTGATTGGAATACCACAATTACGAACAGGGAAAATCGCATCTTCATGAAGAACGGATGCACCCATATAAGAAAGCTCACGAAGCTCTCTGTAAGTGATATATTTAATTGGCTTTGGATTCGGAACGATACGTGGATCAGCTACAAGGAAACCTGATACATCGGTCCAGTTCTCATAGACATCTGCCCGGCTTGCCTGAGCCACAATCGAACCTGTCACATCGGAACCGCCACGGGAAAATGTCTTAACATTTCCATCTTTGCCAAGTCCGTAAAATCCAGGGACAACTGCACGTGGTGCCTTCGACAGTCTTTCGCTAAGCACCTTCTCTGTCTTATAGCTGTTGAGATTTCCCTCAGAATTGAAGAAGATAACCTCTGCGGCGTCAATAAATTCAATGCCAAGATATGCAGCCATAACCTTACCATTCAGGAATTCGCCTCGTGATGCAGCGTAATCAGCCAGAGGATTTTCAACCAGTTTCTTTGTAATCTCTTCAAAATCCTTATCCAGTGAGAAATCCTTCAGCTCAAGACCTGTAATAATCTCATCATATCTGGCTTTGATTGCCTTAATCTCTTCTGTAATATCTTCCCCTGCTTTTGCTGTCTCATACACATGGAGAAGCATATCTGTTACCTTGGTATCTTCCGGAAATCTCTTTCCAGGTGCAGAAGGAACAACATAGACACGACTCTCATCAGCTGCAATGATTGCTCCAACCTTCTTGAACTGTTCCGCACTTGCTAATGAACTACCACCGAATTTTACAACTTTCTTCATAATCTTCCATATATCCTTTTTGTTTAGTATTTTGATAGTTTGTATTTTATACACTTTTCCGCAATATAGCAAGAGATAATTCTATTATTCCCATTTTAATCATTTATATTTCTCATTACAATCTGCGCGTCGTACTGCTTCATGGTTGGATCTAAAATCTCTTTTATTGAACTACTATGGGCGGTACCATACACATTATCGTTGATATATTCCCCATAGCTTTCCGTGTAATCATACACCTTGAACGTCACATCAAATGGTGTCTGCGCCCGGATAATCTCCGCCGTCGCTTCTTTGTCGTCCCTGTCCCCGGTTTCACTGGTCCTTGTCCACACACCCGTTATATAGCCGTTACACCCCGCCAATACCGGGAACTTATCAAACACCTGATCCAGCTTTACTGTCTTCCCTTCCAGTGTCGCAGTTCCTTCCACTTCTATCTTTAAGTCATGATCCGTCTTATTTTCCACATAAAAATAAGGATCATTTGAAAATGCATTTTTGTCAAGCTCGTCAATGATATAGGAACCAATGTACGTGATCCGTACCTGATCATTATCCACGACTACCTCGTCCCCTTCTTTTGGTTTCCGTTCATAGTTCGGCGCAAGCTTGTCCTTATCCGTAAAATACACATCCTGTATTTCATAGTCAAGCTGTTCTGCAACACCCTCATCATTCATCATCCACACATACAGCTCTGTCTTCGCCCATGTGAGCGAATCCCTTCCCGTGCTCCCAATCCACCGATTGGGATTGTTCATGCATATTGTCATCTCATAGTCAGCATCCAAATACCATGTCGTCTCCGTCTCCCGATCATCATCTATCCATTCTCCATTTGCGCTTAAGAAACGGAACTCATAAAAAATCTGCTTATGAAGATTATTCTTAACTGTGTAGCGTACAACATTGCTCTCCGTGTTCCAGAGATCTTCTTTGATCGGATATTCGACTTCTTCCTGATCCGGAATATAACCCTGCTCATACACGCGGTCAATCGTGAGCGTCATATACTCATTGTCACATATTACTATGTCATAGTCCTTGTAATGTTTCCCGGTATCCGGCTTGTTGTGCAGCGCGACACCTGCCGCGACTCCACCGGCTACTACTGCCGTTGCCGCAACACCCGCAACAATCTTCGCCTTAAGTGTCTGGAAAAGACCCTTGATACCTGCCTTTCCGGCTGCGGCACCTGCTGCTTTCGTGCCCGCAACTGCTGCTCCGGTACCTGCGGATGCCGTGGCAGTTGCTCCTACCGCAGTGCCGGTTGATGCAATTTCAGTTCCCGCGGCAGCACCTACTGCAATTCCATTTCCGGTAGTTGCACCTGCACCAATTGCGGATGCTGTACCAGTCGATACAACAACTCCAGCTACACCCGCTGCTGTACCCGCAAGTCCCGCTGCCCCGGCAAATATATTGCTGAGCACGTTTGGAATCACAAGTGACTGTGACTCTGCCATGAAGATTGCAGTAAGCAACGCCACACTGCCAGATGAGTACAGCTTGATACCATTTGTATTCTCATAATCCTGCACACCCTGCTTGATCTTGCCTCGCGCTGCAGACAGACGATATTTTACCGTGCCTTCCGGGCACTCCATACATGCCGCGATCTCCGGCACGCTCATTCCATCGAAATAATATAAGAGAATCGTCTGATACTGGATTGCCGTTAATTGCTCCTGCATGATCGTGAGGATGATCTTCCGTTTCTCCGCATTTAACACGTAGCTTTCCGGCAGGAAGTTATCATTTTCCTCCAACACCGGCTGGTCAATGATGCTCTCATCGTCCATCAACGCCGGCATCTTCTTCGTCAAAAAGTCCTTACATTTGTTGACCGCAATCCGGTTTAACCATGCCGTGATCCGCTCCGGTTCCTCCAATTGCTGCAAATGGGTAAGTGCTGTGATATACGTTTCCTGCATCATATCCAGCGTGTTCTGCTCATTTCGCAGGAAACTCAAACAGGTATAATACACCTGCCGGTACGTTGCCTGATAGATTGCCTCGAACGCCTGCATGTCCCCGCTTATCACCCGCGCTACTAAATCCTGAATGTTTTCCATATGTATGTTTCCTTTCTCGCCTATAAGTTTTGTATGGCTTTCATCTTATAGACGATTTAAGTGGTGATTTGGTTGGGTTTTCCTCATAATCTTCTCATAGATTTCCTCAACGCCCGGATATCCCTCATCCTGTATTTCTTCCTTCGCCTGTGCAAGTGCATTTTCAAAGGAATCCTGCATTTGTTCAAACCTGCGTATTGCGATTCTCTCTCCGAGTCCAATATGCCTTGCTTCTGCCCGAAATGATTCTTTTGTAATCTTGCGGATATCCAGTTCTTCATCAATTGCCATTGCCATTTGTTCTGTACTTTCCTCGTAAATCATCGTTGAGACAATGTCATATGCCGGAGCGAGCCGGATTGTCCTTCGATCCTTACCATACATCAATCCAATATTCTTAATATGATTGTCCGTATTTCCAATTAAATAATTAAAGATACATATATCCCATAATTTTAATTGATCTTCTATCGGATTATCTGAATACTGCCTTAATAATGTAAACACACGCTTTAAATAAGAGTCCCCTACCTTCTCATATTTCTGAGAAGCTGGAACACCAAGTGCCTGCGCAAAATCCTCCTGTTGCAATCGGAATGGAATTTTTTTACCATCTATTTCCCGGCTATCTTCCTGCATCAGCCGGTCAAAACGTTTTGTTGCAAACAATATATGCTCTCCCGTTCCAACTGGTATAATGAAACTTTCCGGTACATCTATTCCCAATATCTTTGCTGTGCGCAGACATAATTGTTCATTTGCAACGATTCCGCTCAGCCGAACATGGCTTTGCTTTACAATATGTGTACTTGGTGCCGTCCCAAACGGCATATACCACCCATCTTTATTGTCATAATATAAACCTGTTTTTCCGGACGCACCAGTCAATGAAAGATGTGCCTTTGCCAAAAACTGGGCTGATTTTGAAGCTCCCTCTTTTGCAAATTCCAGCAATTCTTCCCTTGATATTTTCTTATACGACGGACTGCATTCACACGCACCCGATTCACAAATCCGAACAGCTCCCAGACACTCATTTCCAAGTCCAGCAAGCACAGACAAATAGTCTTCTTCTGCAACATGCATCCATCCTGCCACACACCTTCTCGTATATCCTTCCGGCAGTAACCCTTCAAAATAGCATCGTGTCTCAAAGGGCGAAAAAGCATCTTCCTGAAAGGGCAAACTAATTGAAATTGGTCGGTGACTTTGATTCTCCAAATAAGATTTCTCGTATTTAAATGTCGCATCTTCCCAAGTCTCGCCCTGTATCTGTCCAGCCAGCACAAAATCCCCATATTCTTCTATGTATACCTCTAATTGCCGCAACTCATGCTCTCCTTTCCACCGACAGATCCAATCCCAATATCATCAGAAGTTGTATTGTCTTTCCAATCTCCGCCGTTGCTTTCCCACGTTCAACATCTGAAATAAAGCTGACACTGAACCCTGTAAATTCCGCAAGAAACGCCTGCGTATAATGCAGTTCTTTTCTTCGCGTACGAATTGCTTCTCCTAATTCTTCTACACTTCTTATCTTCATATTTACCATTCCTCTTCGCCGTACGGCATAATTTAAAAATTTATCTATAAAAATAAGCCGTTCGACTTAATTTTACTGTTATTAGTATAATATACGCCGTACGGCTATGTCAATTCACTTTTTGTTTTATGGTTTCATGTCAACTTCCTCTTATATTCCACCTTAAAAGTCTCGATTTGTGCATTTTGTATAAAATCGAGACTTTTCTATTATTCTTCCTACTCCGCTGCATCTGCACTGATAAAGC
>CAVKUW010000097.1:0-5170 GCA_963659815.1 Butyricicoccaceae bacterium | reverse complement strand
GAGAGAATCGAACTCCCGCCAAAGGTTTTGGAGAACCGTATACGTATCTCTGCAACCCCTTCAAACTCATGAAAAAACGTTAACTATCAATAATTTTACCACGGTTTTACCACACTTTATGAAACTAATGTACCTAACTGATCTATTAAGATACGTTTATCCGAATCAGATGGTTTAATATAATATTCATATGTGGTACTAACCTGTGAATGTCCTAATAGTTCTGAAACTTCTTTGATCTGTCCGCGATCTTCTGCATCTTTTAATATGATAGTAGCAAAAGTATGTCGGGTGGAATGTAAACCCATATGATGTACACCTGCTTTACTTAAAATTGCCGAATAGCATCTACATAAATGCGAATGGGTTACAATTTTTCCTGTATTAGTACAGATCAGATATCCTGTTTCTGGATTATAGGTTGTGTTTATCAACCTTTGAATTGCTAAGATTGCTCTGTCATTTAATGGTACAATTCGATTGGATTTTTTGGTCTTAACATCTCCGATTATATATTGGATACCGCCATTTTTTCTGTCCTTTGCATATACAACATTTTGGTGTACATGCAATGTACGGTTTTCAAATGAAACATCGTCAATATGCAGTCCTCGTAATTCTCCCGAACGTAATCCTGTTACAAGAAGTAATACAATCGCTTCGCCATACCGATAATCGGCAACACCCTGTTGATTCATATGCTCTGCAATGGAAATAACCTTTTGCATCTCGTCCAACGTCAATACTTCAATATCCTTTTCTGTATGCTGAATATTAGAAGCATGTGGCATTGTAACAAGTAACATAGGATTAAAATAAATTTCCTTGGTCGCTATTTCATAACGAAAAAACTCTCCCAGCAGATTATATATTTTCTTAATACTCGAAAAACTTAAACCTGCCTTGCATTGAGCTGTTAAATGATCTTGAATGTCTTGGGTAGTAATTTGCCCTACCTGCATTCTGCCGATTTTTTCATCTCTGATATGGTATTTGAATGTACTTTCTACTCTGTCATAGGTGGTAGCTTTAACCTTAATTGATTTTACATTTTTAAGATACTGTTCCATGGCATCACACAATTTAGCAGATCGAGAAATTGTTTTTCCATTCTGGTAATCTTCAACCGCTTTACGTATTTTCGCCTTAGCTTCTACCTGTGTCTTAGCATTCCTGTAAATCCGTTTTCCATCAAGAAATGTACTTGCTTCAAAACTATTTTCACTTTTTTGTCTAACTTTTATATTTATCCGTTGCATATAGGTCTCCTAAACACAACAAAATAAAGAAAGTTTGATAATATTGTACCATATAATTAAATTGATTCAATACAAAACTTCCTTTCCGTCGTGTTCTAACATCCATCGTGTTATCATCTCTGGCGAAGAAATATAATCCCGTCCAACTTTGACTACTGGCAAAACACCAGCTTTACACAACGCCAATAACTTTGATTTCCCAAAAGGGAATATTTCTTCTAATTGTGAAAGCGTATAAATTGTTACATCACTCATTTAATTTCCCCTTTCGATTATAGATTGTAATAGGTTACAAAAATTTTCTGCTCCTTTATCCCTTACTCGCATATATCTAGGTATCGGTTCTTCCTGCAATGGTATTCCTTTATTTGCAAAAAAATGGCGTAAATCATTTAATCGAATATTTTCTCTTATAACTTCCTTGGTGGATATATCAAGAATCTGATACCGCTGTTTATAAAACGGAGTATATCTGCCTTCTTTATATCCCCTTGTTAAGTTCAATTCTGCATGGAAATAATCACGCAGGATGGCAACTATCCGATAATATGAATAATTCAAAAAATCATATTTGAGAGTAAGGGTTTCTACACCAGAAAAGTCTATGTCATAATTATCTTCATCGCTCATATTTATTTCCCCCATTTCTTATTTAATGGTTGCAAATGAAATGGATCTTCTTCTAATTCCAAAAATGGCATCAATGAAGAAACATGCTTCAATATATCTTCTTCCGTTTTCCGCTCCTTGGGAATAATATCATCCAGCAAAGTATTTTTATATTCAAATTGCGTAGAATACCGCATAAGCTTATCATCCCAGACAGATACCATGATTGACATTCTATCCATTTCTATGTATGTTCCACATCGTCTTTTTAACTGTGTGATAGGTTCTTTCTCTTCTGAAAACACATGCTCATAAAAAGAATCTATACTTAATACAGTTGTTATAATTAGCATTTCACAATTTAGGTATTTATTTTTATAGCGGCTTTTCACAGAAGAAGCATTATGATTATCCAGAATTTTCAACAGATCGGATAACCCTAAACAGGATGGTCTAAGATCATCAAGAATAAGTACAGGTTGCTGTGCATATCCATCCATCACATCATTACTTCCAGAGGAAATATAATAAGCAAGTCCTTTTTCTGTGGCAATCTTTTTGGCAAGCGTAGTTTTCCCTGCCCCAGATTTTCCTGTAATAAAAATCACTTCCATATGTCTATCCAGCGCGGTTGCTTCTAAATGTGCCTGCCTTACCTTAAATGCTTCGTTTATCTGTTTTGAATATTTCACAAGTATAA
Source organism: Butyricicoccaceae bacterium (assembly GCA_963659815.1). Classification (GTDB taxonomy): domain Bacteria; phylum Bacillota; class Clostridia; order Lachnospirales; family Lachnospiraceae; genus Coprococcus_C. The sequence goes on along the minus strand of CAVKUW010000097.1, from coordinate 2,602 downwards.
GATTATCAATTTCCAATGTCTTGTTGTATTCCCGAATACTTCCATCCAAAATCCCATTGATGGCATCCATGAGTGGATTGCTTTTCTTCCCATTCTGATAGTTTTCTGTCACAGATTTATAATCAAAATTAGAAGTAACTGCATCTGGTTCATACTGGTATTTGTCAGAAGCATTGGCATGTGTAAGATACAATAAAGCATCTTCCCATTTTCCGTTGATCTTAGAAATAAAATTTTCTGGTATCTTAAACCACTTGGAAATATATGCCGTGTTCTGTGGTTGATTACTGTTAAACCGCAATAGCAGGTGTATGTGTGCAGGCTTTAATGAGCCAGCTTTATGATCTGCATGTTTCTGCTCATCATCCGCAGTATAAATATCTTTGTCATGTATTACATACGCAAATTCTTTGATGCAAGCCTTAGAAGCTAAAAACAACTTCATATTCTCCAGATCAAATAACATATTCCCTGCATCATCCTGTAAACGAGATACGATCTCGCAACGCTTTACATTCAATAGGCTTCTACCTTTCTACCCTTAATTATCTTGGGGAGACAAGCCCGTTCCCCAAGATATAACAAGGGGTTTTAATAATTCTACCTTTGTCGTGCAAATTTATCATCGCTTATATCCATCCTTACCCCTACATGCACCATCTGGCGATGGCACATGTGACGTAAGGAATGTATAACGCCGATCAACAAATTCTTACGACGCCGACAGCTGGTTATTTAGGTTGCTGTCGTATGGTTTGGATTTCTTCAAATCCTTTATCGTTTGTTGCATAATATACAAACAAGCGATCTGTGCACAGCCTAATAGCGACAAAGTTGTCGACAGCTATGCCGTAGATACCCTGATCGTGAAAATGCATAGTTAATGCTTTTTCAGCGATAGGACGCACTTTATCTATTATTCGTTTTTGGGTAGCGTTGCACAAAGTACAATCGTACACGCGAAACTCATAGCAGACTGTGTTATTAGAGTTAAAATAGCTTCTTTCATAATACCAAGTTTCAAACAAGGTATTAAGCTTTTCAAAATAGGTATGTACAAAGTCATCCCTAATGGCTATGCCATTACTACCTATTACTACATTGTATTGGAATGTCTGCATAGGTTTGTTTTGAAAAGTGTCTATGATTTTTTGTAGAAAATCATCTACAGATTGCTTGGCGTCATCTATTGTCTTTTGACAGGTGATTTTCACCAAATAGATAGCTCCTATGTAACAAGCTACCAAAACAATAACAACTGTTATAATCATTAAAATTAAATTTTCCATAATTTATTTCTCCTTTCGTTTTATAAATGGTGCAGATAATGTAATCTTGGCTTTTCCATATTCCATAGCATAAGCTCGTATCTTCATCTGCTCAACAGGTAACTCTACCAGAACTAACCCCTGTGCAATTTCCAATTCTTCAGAAGTAATTACAGGCTTAGAACCTGCAACCTTTACAGAGAAAGAATTAAAGTTATCAGCATCTATGAGATCATATTTAACTGCAATAACATTCTCTGTCCGCTTACCTTCTGAATCTAATTCATAAATTGGCTTTACACCTTTCACTACTGCAACACCGCTTAATGCGTCCGATGCAGGGATTGTGAATACAGAAGCATTCACTGTGTTATTGATTATTTGTATCATACTGTTCACTTCCTTTCTATTGTGTTTTTTATCAGCTGATACAGGCAATTTTACATCATAAATTTTCATTGAAAAAACATACTGATCCCCTCTGCTGCAACCGATAAAACAATCAAAAAAGTTATTGAAATCTCTTCCGTTGAAACCGCCCTTAATGATATGCTGTTATAGAAAACAAGTTAATAATACTTGTTAATAGAAATATATAGGAGCTAATTAAACAATAATACAATGTAAATACCAGTATTCCAAGCAATTCCCTCCCCCCTAGAATTAAAAAATTTTTTTTTGGAAATCCCTTTTAACGAAACCGCCCTTAATGATATGCTGTTATAGAAAACAAGTTAATAATACTTGTTAATAAAAAATTTAAAGGAGGTATGTATTTATGAATAAATACAACAAAATTAAAGATTATTTAAGAGAAGAAGGATTAGAGCAAATGTATGTGGAGCAGTTCCACTCACTAGAAAACATTTGCAGAGATTACTATTATGTATATTTAATATACAGTAAGGTTGCAGGATCGACATTGAAAAATTATGTTTCTCCAGAACTATATCTTAATAGGAAAAAAGAAAATAATGCACAAGAAGAAAATATAAATCGTGATATATGCGATATGCTGTATGTTGAATTTTTCACTAAAATCTTTGAAAATTGCAACAAAAAAATATCATGGAGTTCTGTGATTAACAATCCAGATGAAATAGAGGCTCTTATAATTGATTATTTTGGAAGAAAAAATGTTTTGACAACTTATATTTCAAAGGCGGTGCAAACTTATTATACAAAGACAAATACACCAATCAATTTGACAAATCTTCATAAAAGTATATCTGATTTGAAATCAGCTTTGGAAACGCCAAGACCATCTATTGAGGAAAGCGTGCTTGCAGTAATTGCAGATCAGAAATTGCAAGAGTTATATAACGATCTTATAA
>CAVKUW010000096.1:0-2937 GCA_963659815.1 Butyricicoccaceae bacterium | reverse complement strand
GCTGACAAGTACTAATAGGTCGAGGGCTTATCCTTAGAGGTTTAGAGAACGGAAAAGAAAGTCTTGTATCTGTGTGAAGTTCTGAAGGTACAGAAGGAAAAGACCGATACGGTCTTTTTTTTGTGCCATTTAAGTTGACAGCCTATGCCGAATTTTATAAAATGATATTAAGTATTGTTAGATTTTGAAATGATATGATTTGGGGTGTTTATATTGAAATATATATTCTTTGGGAGTTTGGTTATCTTATTGATTCCCCTCTTATTTTGTATATATATTGTGCAGCGTATGGAGAAGAGCGCATTGCGAAATACCGTGTTTGGACTGCTGCTTTCGCAGACAGGCATGGTAGTGCTGTATGGCATGGCATTGATGACAGTCGATGAGAAGCTGGCATTATTTTTCTATACACTTTTTTATTTCAGTGTGGATTTTATGACGTTGTCGCTGTTCATATATAGTCGTGTATATTCCAACACATACCGGCATAAAATGTGGCTGCAGGTAATAACCTATATATTCCTGATTATTGATGTGGTTGTTTTGTTCTCGAATTTTGAAACGCAAAAGGTATTCCGTGTAGCACCGATCACAGACCGGTTTGGGAATGTCTATTATGGTGTGAAAAGCTTTGGGATGCTGTACACCATTCATACATTGATCTGTTATGCGTTTGCTTCTGCATGTCTGTTTGTGTTGCTTTACCACAGAGCCAAATGTCCGAAGATTTTCCGTGTAAATTACCGTTCAATCATTATAACCCTTGTTTTTGCAGCCATTGCCAATATATTGTTCTTCCGGTTTGGAGGAATTTACGATTTTTCGCTGATTGGTTATACGCTGTTCTGCTGTGCAATCACGTATTTTACGTTCTTCCATGTTCCGGCAGGCTTGATCGAGAAGATGCTGGCGCTCTTTATCAAGACGATTGATGATGGAGTTGTGTGCTATGATGTAAAAGGAAAGTGTATCCATGCAAATGAGCAGGCGAAAAAAATCATGCGTGTGGATGAACTGTCAATGTTTGATAAGAATCTGCAGAAATGGTTACATGGCAGAAGTCTGCGCGATATCGAGGATAGCACATGGGAAGAAAAGTTTGAATTGGATGGGAAACTGCATTTCTTCCAGTTTGAGTATAAGAAGATGATTTATGACAATCATGAGATCGGAAGCTTCTTTCTGATGCATGACCGGACGGATGAGGTGGAACGTGTCAAGCTGGAACAGTACAAGGCAAACCACGATACGCTGACAGGAATCTACAACCGGGAATATTTCTATGAGCGTGCAGAACAGATGCTGAATGATAATCCAGACACGGAGTTTTATATTGTGTGCAGTGATATCCGTGATTTCAAGATTGTGAATGATGTATATGGCTCGAAAAAGGGTGATGATATCCTTGTGAAGCAGGCAGAGAGTTTGAAGCAGAAAACACCGTCAGGATGTATTTATGGACGGTTGGCAGGAGATCGCTTTGCAGTTCTTTTGCCAAAGAAATTATTCCGGGAAAATGTGTTCCGCCGGGAGATTTCGCGGATCGAGCAGATCGAGGGAAATTCTAACTTCCGCCTGCGTATGTACATGGGAATTTATGAGGTAGATGACCGGAACACGCCGGTGACTGTGATGTGTGATCGTGCAATCATGGCAATCAAGACGATCAAAGACGATGTGGCGAACCGTATCGTATATTATGATAAGGAGCTGCGCGAGACGGCACTCAAGGAACAGGGAATCATCAGTCAGTTTCACGATGCGTTAGGGGGTGGACAGTTCTGCTTTTATATTCAGCCGCAAATAGCTGCAGACGGTGTTGTTCGTGGTGGGGAGGCACTGGTTCGCTGGATACATCCAGAACGAGGTATGATTCCGCCGGGCGGATTTATTGAGTTGTTTGAACGGACCGGCCTGATTAGTGAGTTGGATCGCTACATATGGGAGAAAGCATGTATCCAGCTTCGTGACTGGCGCAGACAGGGACATGCAGATTTTTATCTCTCGGTTAATATTTCGCCGCGTGATTTTTATTATATGGATATCTATAAAGTATTTACCGGATTGGTGCAAAAGCATGGGTTTGAAGCGAGAAACCTGCATCTGGAGATTACGGAGACAGCAGTTATGTCGGATATGAAGAAGGTTATCCGACTGGTCAATAAACTGCGGCAGTATGGATTCAAGGTGGAAATGGACGATTTTGGAAGTGGTTATTCCTCTTTGAATATGCTGAAGGATATTAAGATGGATACGATTAAGCTGGATATGGGATTCCTGCGCAAGACGAGAAACAACGAGCGGAGTATGTCAATCGTCAGCAATGTGATTCATCTGTCGAAGCGGCTTGGGATGGAGGTTGTCACCGAGGGTGTGGAGACGAAGGAACAGGTAGAAGCATTGACGGATATGGGCTGCGATGTATTTCAGGGGTATTATTTTGCAAAACCAATGTCCGTGTGGGACTATGAGGATAAGTATATTCCGACGGAAGGTTAGGAGAGATAGGATTGAAGAGTGCGATGTTAGCGGTTATGCTGATCATGATTGTCTTGTTAGCATATCGCATTATTGTGATCAATCAAACAGAGCGGACACAGGTTGTCAAAGATGTGTTGCGGCTGCATATAGTTGCTGCATCAACAATGCTGTTCTATGCCATGACGATTCTGAATATCAACGAGACGTTTGCGTTGGTATCGTATGGTCTGCATTTTTGGTGCAGCGATTTTGTATTGTTGTTGTTCTTCATATACATCAATGATTTCACACAGGAGAAATGCGTAAACGAACGAGGAGGCATCATAATTGGTTCGTTGATCGCGATTGATGGAGTTCTGTGCTTTATCAATATATTTCAGAAGTTCCTGTTCTCTGTAGCGCTGTCCGGTGATGAAAGCGGCGGATACTATTACAAAGTGGCACAACGGACATGGA
>CAVKUW010000095.1:0-5960 GCA_963659815.1 Butyricicoccaceae bacterium | reverse complement strand
TTCGATTCTATTCGTTAAGAAAATGCGTCAGGCGTAAAAAAGAAGGAAGTTCACACATTACGGCAGACCTTTATCATCTCATTTAAATTCTCAATATCATCATCACAGACTATGACCTGCATCGTACCATACCCTTTTATCCATAATTTTCTCTAGCTATTATATATCACTTTCCTTATTTCTGCTACAATACGTTGAAAAAGGAGTTTTTTATGAAATCTACAAATGATACATCCCTGATTCAGACCTATTTAGACTACTGCAAATACAACAAGCGCTTGGACGAAAAAACCGTCAAAGCCTATGCAATCGATCTCCGGCATTTTTATATGGCATTCCCGGATCAGCCTCTCATTTCCCGTACTCCTCAGGCAATCGAAGCCTATATTTCCTCGTTACATGCATTATTCAAACCCAGAACGGTCAAACGAAAAATCGCTTCTATAAAAGCATTTTATCATCATATGGAATACCGCGATATCATCTCAATCACGCCATTTGCCAAGCTGCAAACCAGATTCCGTGAACCTCTGATTCTGCCAAAAACAATTCCCCTCCACATGATTGAACAGCTTCTCTCAGAAATATACACGCAACATTCCAACGCCAGCACGCCCTATCAGAAAATGCACACACTGCGTGACGCCGCAATCATAGAATTACTCTTCATGACAGGAATCCGAATATCTGAGCTATGTTCCCTTCGCAACAATAGTATCAACCTGCATACCGGAACAATCTTGGTCTACGGAAAAGGAGATAAGGAACGGCGCCTGCAAATCACAAACCCAAATGTTCTTTCCATACTAAGCAAATACAAATCCAGTGTACCTTTCTGCCCTGATCCGTATGCTCCTTTCTTCGTGAACCAGAATGGGACTCCCGTATCCGACCAGTCAATCCGCCGTATGATCCGTAAATACTGCAAACTTGCAAACATTAACCTGCATATCACCCCTCATATGTTCCGGCATACGTTTGCAACCAGCCTCTTAGACGCTGACGTCGACATCCGGTACATTCAGGAAATGCTGGGGCACAGCTCTATTACAACGACGGAAATCTACACGCATGTCTCCACGGCAAAACAGACAGATATTCTCACAAATAAACATCCACGGAAAGATTTCCGGTTGGTTTGATGGGATGAGAGTGATTGATAATTTTTAGTTATCCGTTATTTATATAATTTTGATAACAATATGATTTTAATTGGAAGGGTCATGATATAAAATGCTAGATAATCAGCAGGATTTGTTTGAAAAATTAATTGAAGAACTCGATTCTTATGATCAAAATGTTATTATTTTAAAAGGAAATGCAGGTGTAGGAAAAACCTATGTTATAGAGCAATTAATTAAAGAATTTAAAGCCCGAAAGGATTTTACAATTTGCTGTATTAATGGAGATCAATTTTGTAAAGAACGAGAATATTATTGTATAAAACAAGCACTTTCCGAAATGTCGGTTAAATATGCACAGAAACAAAACGATAAAGAACTGATATCAGAGTTTAGCGGTGAACTTCCAATTGTAGGTGACATATCAAAAAAAATAATTTCAGATAAACTCAACTATAAAAATGTATCTCAGAATAACAAGACTTTTTTTCTTAATAATGATGACGAAAAAAATATTGTGTATCGCTTAAATTATTTGTTTGAGAAAAAGAAAGCGCTAATTATTTGTGACAGTTTTCAGTATTTTGATTTAAAGTCACTCCAAATGGTATATTTATTTTTAATTAATCGTGCTCAGTTTGAATTTATGAAACAATGCAGTTTCCTGATTGTAGTAACACCCGGAAATGACTATGATTCCAATATAGATAATATAATCGAGATATTTAAGACAAAAGTATTCACGTTATCTCCTATTTCATATGAGGAATTAGATATATATTTAGATAGTTTAAATCTTAAGATAGCTCTTGATGATAGTATCAAAAAAATATTTTTTAATTTAGCAAATGGTCATTTAGAAGTCATAAAACAAATAGCAAAAGAAATAGATAGTCAATATTTAGATTATAATACAAATGTACAGGCTTTAGAAAAATACTTAGAAATATTAGTTAATAAAAATCTGGAAACATTAGGCACAAAGGGTAATGAAATTTCAAATTTATTAGAGTATGCTTCCCTGATTGGAAAGAAATTTCTTAATGATGAAGTTAAGAAAACGTATAATTTAAGCAGGCAAGATTATCTCAAACTGATGCAATATTCGGAAAATATGGAATATATTATTCAAGACAAACCATATACATATTTTTCAAATGAGATAATTCAAATTGTTTTCAGAAATAAAGCACATCAAAATAATATATTATATTATGAAAAAATGAGTGACTGTGTAAAGGAACTATTTCCAAGTGACTATAAAAGACGCATTGATATTGAACTGAAATTAGAGAATGGACATAATGCAGCAATTCTATCTGTATTATTATTTTTCAAACATAAATTCCAGACTTTTTATCAGGAAGAGGCTTATTGGGGAAATATTAAAGAAGATGCAAATGTAAATGAGTTCTTTACGTTATTTAAACCGGCCGTTGAACAATATAACCAGCGGAATTATAAAGAAGCATTAAAAAAGCTTAGTTATATTTACGATTTATATCCATGTGAATTACTTGTAATAAGAGATATAGTCAAATCTGCTTCTTTGACAAAAATTCTCGATAACGATAGCAGACGTGAAGCACTTGAATGCTTAGAACATTATACTCTTGAAAAAATAAATAGAGAGGGAGATTTATACTTACAAGTTTTATTAACATTGATTTCTTCTTATTCACACAATGGAATGATTGAAGAAGCAAAAGAATGCGAAAAAAGGATAATGAATTATCTACAGCCACGTATATCATATGATGAAAATGCAAGACTGATGCTATATACATTAAAAAGAATATCTAACTGTGTGCATGAATGCGTTTTTTCAGAAATTTATATACGACAAAGTGTTGAATTTTTTAAACCTTTACCCGGTAATACAATGGCCCTTAATCCATTACAATATGTAATGAGTTTAGCTAATCACACAGGAATATTAATTGAATGCAGCAGTTATAAAGAGGCTTTATGTGAAATTCAAAAAGCTTACGATTTTATTAATATAAATCCAACAATATGTTTTCCAAGGCTTCATATTATTGATAATAATTTTCTGGTAGCTTTGTATCTGCATGAACCTCAAAAAAAGAAAGAAATTTTAAAAATATATGCAAGACTAATGAACCTTAGTGAAAATGCAGATAATATTTTCATAACCTCTAATTATTGTGCATTTTTGGCAATTAACGGCGAAATTGACTTGGCTTATGAAAGATTGCTTCAAACAAGGCAACAAGCAAGGAATACAAGTGAAGCTTTTTATGAAACTTGTATTGAAAATAATATATTAATTCTTGAAATATTTAAAAAAGACTATGCACAGGCTCAAAAAATACTTAACGAATTGCGTGTGGCAACAAATGGTATCATCGATGAATCATATTATAAGAAAAAATATGACTTATTGCAGACAGCAATAAAGCAGCATATTGAAATTCAAATTGAAGACATCGACACATTTATTTTTAAGTATTGTCAAAGTTACCAAGAGGCTTGGGCATATTGGGGACATAGTTTTGATTTTACCGCATTATATTATTGGAGCGATTTATAATAATGGGATAATGTGCATCCAATCAAGCATGAAAACATATCATCATAAGAATATCCCAATTTACTAAATGCGTATGCAAATGATGAGTCTTTTGTAATATGTGGATTGGTAGCAATGTCTGTTACATAGTATTCATTATTGCAATTTATACGATAGTCAATACGGCAAAATCCTTCCAGCCCAAGTATATCTGCTATTTGAAGGGAATTTTGCTGTAATTGATTTGCCAATTTTTCATTATATTCGCAGAAATTATAAAAATCATATGAATGCTCAAATCGAGAAGTATAATCTAAAATGGCATCTCCGATAAAATAATTTTCTTTTATTGAAATTCCAATCGGAAGAAGGAAAGTATTCTCAGAAGATAATATTATAGGTAGTTCCACTTCATAGCCGCTGACAAATGGCTGTACCACTATTGGCTGCTTATATTTTTGTGCAAGATTAGCAATATAATTATCGGATTCTTCACCATTATAGTGAATTATATTATCTTTTGTAAGTCCAATACTAGCCGACTCAGAGTTCAGCTTGAGAATAATGCATTCACCTATTTGTGGTTTACTATTATTTAACCACTTTTGATGAATGTCAAATAAATATGTATTTAGATTGTACTTAACATATGAATCTATGATTTTAGAAGTATGAAATTTATTTCTGCACAGACTTACAACATACGCATTACTTCCGGAATGCATAATTTTATAATGGTCACAAAAACTTGGAATTAGGGATTTTCGACCGACATATGTTCCACTTTGAGCAGAATTAATTACCAGTAATTTTTTGTCAGTGTTTATTTTGTTGTTAATTATTGCATTCATGAAATCTTTTTCACTAAAATAGCAAATAACTTCATATCCTAATTTCTTATATGTTATACTAATATTTTCAAATTCGTCTAAGGTATAATATTCTGATAATACGGATGTACTTTCATAATCATCGTAATCATTTGTTTTACCCTCTACATTAGCAACTAAAACTATTAATATTTCATTCTTGTAATTGTGTTCTAAATTCCTGTAAACGTCTATTATTTCACGTATATTTTGATTCATACATACTCCTTAAAGTACAGCTTACATTTTAACGTATCTGACGGATAACTAAAAATTATCAATCACTCTCATCCCATCAAACCAACCGGAAATCTTTCCGTGGATGTTTATTTGTGAGAATATCTGTCTGTTTTGCCGTGGAGACATGCGTGTAGATTTCCGTCGTTGTAATAGAGCTGTGCCCCAGCATTTCCTGAATGTACCGGATGTCGACGTCAGCGTCTAAGAGGCTGGTTGCAAACGTATGCCGGAACATATGAGGGGTGATATGCAGGTTAATGTTTGCAAGTTTGCAGTATTTACGGATCATACGGCGGATTGACTGGTCGGATACGGGAGTCCCATTCTGGTTCACGAAGAAAGGAGCATACGGATCAGGGCAGAAAGGTACACTGGATTTGTATTTGCTTAGTATGGAAAGAACATTTGGGTTTGTGATTTGCAGGCGCCGTTCCTTATCTCCTTTTCCGTAGACCAAGATTGTTCCGGTATGCAGGTTGATACTATTGTTGCGAAGGGAACATAGCTCAGATATTCGGATTCCTGTCATGAAGAGTAATTCTATGATTGCGGCGTCACGCAGTGTGTGCATTTTCTGATAGGGCGTGCTGGCGTTGGAATGTTGCGTGTATATTTCTGAGAGAAGCTGTTCAATCATGTGGAGGGGAATTGTTTTTGGCAGAATCAGAGGTTCACGGAATCTGGTTTGCAGCTTGGCAAATGGCGTGATTGAGATGATATCGCGGTATTCCATATGATGATAAAATGCTTTTATAGAAGCGATTTTTCGTTTGACCGTTCTGGGTTTGAATAATGCATGTAACGAGGAAATATAGGCTTCGATTGCCTGAGGAGTACGGGAAATGAGAGGCTGATCCGGGAATGCCATATAAAAATGCCGGAGATCGATTGCATAGGCTTTGACGGTTTTTTCGTCCAAGCGCTTGTTGTATTTGCAGTAGTCTAAATAGGTCTGAATCAGGGATGTATCATTTGTAGATTTCATAAAAAACTCCTTTTTCAACGTATTGTAGCAGAAATAAGGAAAGTGATATATAATAGCTAGAGAAAATTATGGATAAAAGGGTATGGTACGATGCAGGTCATAGTCTGTGATGATGATATTGAGAATTTAAATGAGATGATAAAGGTCTGCCGTAATGTGTGAACTTCCTTCTTTTTTACGCCTGACGCATTTTCTTAACGAATAGAATCGAA
>CAVKUW010000094.1:0-42969 GCA_963659815.1 Butyricicoccaceae bacterium | reverse complement strand
TTGACTCGCCAAATAAATATTACTGCGAGGATATTGGACTTAGAAATGCAAGAATCGGTTTCCGCCAGCAGGAAATGACTCATATAATGGAGAACATCATATATAATGAGTTGAATATCAGGCAGTTTTCCGTTGATGTTGGTGTTGTTTACGCAAGGACACTCAGTGAAAAAGGCAATTCAATTCGTACTCCACGAGAAATAGATTTTGTCGTAAATTCAGGAGGAAAACGAACTTATATCCGGTCGGCGTATGCGATGCCTGCTGATGAAAAAGCAGAGGTAGAACTCAGACCGTTTACACTTACCGGAGATTCTTTCCCTAAAATTGTGGTAAGGAAAGATATTGGAAAGCGTTGGTATGATGATAACGGCATTTTGAACATCAATGTGATTGATTTCCTTTTGGATAAAGAGCTTATATAAAAAAGAGCATATAGCTGGACAGATGCTAACCGAAAAAGACGATATGTCTATGCGATAACTCTTGATGAGTTGCAGGATTGGCATTGGTTGAGAACAGTTCCGGAAAGCACAAGGGCGAGACAACAATAAGCAGACGAGGCCGAAAGAGACTCAGATACCTGCTCTTTGAGGTTGCAATGTCACTTGTGGCGAAGAATCCGGAGTTCAGGGAACTAAATAATTATTACACAACCAGAAGGCTGAATCCATTGAAGAAAATGCAGTCACTAATGGCGATTGCAGCCAAGCTGATACGTGTCTTTTATGCCATGCTGGGAGGACAAATATATTCCCCCACAACAACCCCACATTAAATCAAACAAAACCGCCCAAATCCACCCCGAAACATAACAGTTCGGAGCGGCTTGGGAGGTTCTTTTCATATCAAAATTAAATTCATAAGACCACTTACTTGTGGGTAAACGCTCCAACCCATAGTATAAAGTTTTTTGAAAAATTATGGAAGTATATTTCTAAGATAGTGGGTCAGAACAAGTGGCTTTAGTTTTTTGTGTACAGTTTTGTCGAAGTATGGTAGAATCGAAACCAAGTATGTAATTATTTTCTAAGAGGGAAACAGGGAGGACCGAATGAAAGAATTATTGCAGTTTTTATTAGGAATCGTACTTATGATTATCAGTGTGATCATCTTCTTGCAGAATGTTGTTGTGAGCAGCTTCACGTTGTTTTACCGGATGGGACGGGTGAATGTCGGAGGTATTCTGATCGTACTGATCGTCGTTGCGTTTATCGCATTTATTGTGAAGCCGAACATGCTGACCGGACTTTCACTGATCGGCTTGTGCATTGCGTTTTTTGTGTGCCTTGTCATTTCATTGAATGTATCGATGCGGTATATGACCGGACTGGAGCTGGCGTTGATTCTCGGCACGATCGGCGTGGGTATCGGATTTGTGATCAAAGGACTGCTTGGCGTGAATAAGGCTGACAAATAATACGGCAGAACATTCCCAATTAAGGAGTATATATGATTTTAAATGTAGAGAATTTAACACATGGCTTTGGTGACAGAGCCATTTTCAATAATGTATCGTTCCGCCTGCTGGCTGGCGAGCATATCGGGCTGGTCGGCGCGAATGGCGAGGGAAAAAGTACCTTCATGAATATTGTGACTGGCACGCTCGCACCGGACGAAGGTAAGGTGGAATGGAACAAACATGTGCGGGTTGGATATCTGGACCAGCATGCGGTGCTGGAAAAGGGCATGACGATCGAGGATGTCCTGAAGTCTGCATTTTCATATCTGTTTGATATGGAGCAGAACATCAACGAGATCTATGAGAGTATGGCAGATGCGACGGATGATGAAATTGCAGAGATGATGGAAGAGGTTGGTACGCTGCAGGATATGCTGACGAACCATGATTTCTATATGATTGACTCGAAGGTTGAGCAGGTGGCACGGGCACTCGGACTTCTGGAACTGGGGCTTGATCATGACGTGACGGATCTGAGTGGTGGACAGCGTACGAAGGTGTTGCTTGCGAAACTGCTTTTGGAGAAGCCGGAAATCTTGCTTTTGGACGAGCCGACGAACTATCTCGATGCGGAGCATATCGAGTGGCTGAAGCGGTATCTGCAGGAGTATGAGAATGCATTTATCTTAATCAGTCATGATATTCCGTTCTTAAATGATGTTGTGAATATCATTTATCATATGGAGAATCAGGAACTGAACCGCTATGTCGGAAACTATGATAAGTTCTTAGAGGTTTACGAGGCGAAGAAGGCACAGCAGGAGGCCGCCTACCGGAAACAGCAGCAGGAAATCAATGAACTGAAGGATTTCGTGGCGAGAAACAAAGCACGGGTTGCCACAAGAAATATGGCGATGTCGAGACAGAAGAAGCTTGACAAGATGGAAGTAATCGAGCTTGCCAAGGAACGTCCAAAGCCGGAGTTTTATTTCAAAGAGGCGCGAACACCGGGCAAGATGCTCTTTGAGACAGAGGATCTTGTCATTGGATACGATAAGAATGCGCCGCTTTCCAAGCCAATCAATCTGCGGATGGAGCGGGGAGAGAAGATCGCGATCATCGGTACAAACGGAATTGGTAAAAGCACGCTGTTGAAGAGCCTGCTCGGTATCGTTCCGGCGTTATCCGGGAAAGTGGAGCTTGGAGATTATCTATATAAGGGCTATTTTGAGCAGGAAATGGCAGGTACAGAGAATACCTGTCTGGAGGAGCTCTGGCAGGAGTTCCCCGGATATTCCCAGTATGAGGTGAGATCTGCACTGGCAAAATGCGGACTCACGACGAAGCATATAGAGAGCAAGGTGCGAGTCTTAAGTGGAGGTGAGCAGGCGAAGGTGCGTCTGTGTAAGCTTATCAATCGGGAATCCAATCTGTTGCTCATGGACGAGCCCACGAACCATCTTGATGTGGAGGCAAAGGATGAGCTGAAGCGGGCTCTGAAAGAATATCATGGATCTGTGCTTTTGGTATGTCATGACCCTGAGTTTTATTCAGGTATAGTAACAAAGGTGTGGAATCTGGAAGAATTTAGCCGGCTGTCAGTATAGAACCGGAAGAATTTACATGTCCCAGTATGCTTGATGATTTGCGGGTGATATGATATATTTTTTTAAGTAAGAACAAATATACAAGACAGGGTTTAAAACGATTTAAAGGAGTGGCTCATGAAAAGTAGTAAGGGATATCGGATTATACCATATACAATATTCGCGTTGCTGATTGATCTGTTTGGAAGAATGATGGCAGATAAATGTATGCTTCCTATTTGGTGCGATTCTATAGGAACCTTTTTGATATCGTATACTGCAGGACCGGTATGCGGCGGAGTAGTCGGGTTTGCCAATAATATAATATATGGCATTTTTCAGGAGCATCAATCGGTATTCTGTATCATCGGTGCCGGCATGGGCGTGGCGGTAGGATTTTTTTCTAAAAAGAAATATTTTGAAAGCCAGTTCAAGACCATGAATCTCGGAGTGGGAATGGCGTTGTTTGCTACTGTCACAGCTGTGCTTTTCAGGGTTACTCTTTATGATGGGACAATTCAGAATGTGTGGGGAAATCAGGTGGCACTCATGTGCATGGACTATGGACATTCCAGGCTTATATCACTTTTGTTTGGTCAGTTCTGTGTGGAATTTCTTGATAAGCTGATAAGTGTTGAGATAGTATTTTTCTTTATTAGGCTTGTAAGATTCAGCAGAAAACAGCTGGAACAGACCAGACACAATGGAACAGAAAGCAGAAAACAAAAGATAACCGGGATCATTGTGCTTATAGCAGTGCTGGGACTGGGTACAATACATGCATCGGCTGCCGGAACAGCACAGGCACCGGCTGAAGACACAACACAAATATCAACCACTGATGGAAAAACAGATTATGATTCATATCTGCAAAGGGTATATACGAGTGAAGATGGACTGTTGTCAGGCGAGGCCAATGATATAGAACAGACTACAGATGGAAAACTATGGATTGCAACATATGCAGGACTTTACAAATATGACGGTAATAAGTTTAAACTTTTAAATGAATTTCCAACAGTCAAGAGCGTTATCTGTCTTCATACAGATGATGAAGGACGCTTGTGGGTCGGAACCAATGACAATGGTATTTCTATTATCATTAATGAACAGGTTGTCAATACAATTGATGAGACGGAAGGCCTGCTTTCAAATTCGATCAAGGATATTGTCAGTGATTCATATGGTAATTATTATGTGGGAACAGCAGATGGTATGTCTGTAGTAACATTAAATGGTGGTGTCAAGGTTGTTAAAAATTATGAGGAGATAAAGAATGCTTATCATATGACAGCTGATCATGATGGTAACGTAGTGGTTTCAACAGATCGGGGAGAGGTGTACTGGTTAAGAAATGGCGAGATTATGGAAGCATATACAGATATCATCCGGAAAGGGGATATCAGAGGCGTCTGTTTTATACAAGACGGCAGACTTCTTATAGGAACAACTTCTAACCTGATATATGAATTTGCGCTCAAGGATAAGCAGCTTCGGCTGCAAAGAAGGGAACGGCTGGATGATGTAGAGTCGATCAATTCGTTTTATGTCACAGACGATGGAAGCAAGGATATATTTGTATGTTCGGATAATGGCATTACTGTTTTACATAATGATTATACATATAGTAAGCTCAAGACGGATACATTTTCAAGTAGTGTTTACAGTATGCAGATTGATTATCAGGGGAATCTGTGGTTTTGCTCCTCAAGAAAAGGATTGCTGAAAATGAGTAAATCTCCATTCCAGGAGCTGTTTCCGCAGACTGGTGCCGATGCAGTGGTAGTTAATTCAACGGAGAAGTGGAAGAATATGCTTTTCTGTGGAACGGATAATGGACTGGTAATTATTGATGAAGCGGATAATTCGCTGATTGAAAACGAGATTACGGATATGCTTGCAGACACAAGAATCCGTTGCGTAAAGGCGGACAGCAGGGGGGATTTATGGATTGCGACGACCGGACAGGGAATCTGCAGAATAGATGCAGACATACAGGATGGATATAAGATCAAAAGGTTTACAGAATCTGACGGAATATCGGGAATGCGATTCAGAAGTGTTCTGGAAGCCGGGGATGGAAGAATCATAGTATCGGGTGATTATGGAATTACTATCATTAACGGAGATGCAGTTGAAAAAGTATATACTGAAAGCAATGGGCTCGTTAATGAAAAATCGCTTTGCATGCTTGAATATAAAGAGGCTTTGTACGTTGGATCAGATGGTGGAGGCATCAGTATTATTAAGAATGGTAAGGTAACAGGGCACATAGAGAAGGGGGACGGGCTTTCTTCTGATGTGGTTTTGCGTATGGTTTATGAACCGGACAGCGATGGTGTATTTATCGTTACAAGTAACGGAATCTGTTATATGAATTCCAACGGAGAGATAAGCCTGCTTGACTGTTTTCCGTACAGCAACAACTATGATATAATTTGCAACAATGGAATTTGCTGGGTTCTTGGAAGTGCAGGTATATACGTTGCCCAAGCCTCCGATCTGATTGAAAATAAAAGAACGGAGTATCCGATCATGGATGCAAAGAAGGGTCTCCGATCTTCTCTGACTGCCAATGCATGGATTTGTAAAGATGGAGAAGAACTGTATCTTTGCAGCGGAACCGGTGCGATTAAGATCAATATGTCCAATTATGATATAACGGCAAGGTCTTACCGGATATTGCTGGATTCTATCGATGCGGATGGAGTAAAATATAAAATAAGCCGTTCAGATGCGCTAAAGCTTTCGTCTGAGATTGAGAAAATTACATTTGAGCCGGAAATCTTGAATTACTCTGTTTATGACCCGTACATAAGCTATTATCTTGAGGGCTATGATTCAAGTGAAACAGAGTGCCTGTTAAGTGAATTTGGGCGGATTACATATATGGATCTCGAATCGGGAAGATATGTATTCCATATATCAATCCTTGACGGACTTGATGGTGGTGTGATGGAAAGCGCAAGCTTTATCATAGAAAAAGAACAGGAAATGTACCAGAATACGTGGTTTAAAGCTTATGTGACATTCGTTGTAGTACTTGTGATTGTATGGGCCACCTGGGTTGTAACAAAAGCAAGAACACAGAAAACGATTTTGAAACAACAGTATGAGCTTGAGTATGCACAGAAGCAGATTGAGATGGGTAACGAAACAATTCTTTCGATTGCACGTACCGTAGATGCTAAGGATGCCAATACAAGCCAGCATTCGTACAGGGTATCCGAATATTCGGTTGCGATAGCGAGACGCCTCGGCTATCCTGAGAAAAAGTGTGAGAGTCTGCGGCAGATGGCGCTGCTTCATGATATTGGCAAGATCGGTATTCCGGATGCAATACTTAATAAGCCGGGAAGATTAACGGATGAAGAATTTGCTATTATGAAAACGCATGTTTTGAAGGGCGGAGAAATTCTCAAGGATTTTAAAATGATAGAAAACGTGGATCTGGGAGCTTTATATCACCATGAGAAATATGATGGAACAGGGTATTGTCAAGGACTCAAGGGCAAGGAAATCCCGATTGAGGCACGGATTATCGGAATTGCAGATGCGTTCGATGCCATGACGGCAAACCGTGTATATCGCAAGCAATTGGATATTGATTTTGTTATCGGAGAGCTAAAGCGATGCAGTGGAACTCAGTTTGATCCTAAGCTGGTTGAGGTTATGCTTTCTCTCATCGACGATGGAACGATTAATGTGATGGCATTATATGAGAAATCAAAGGAGAATGGCTGATATGAATAAAAAACATGTTCTGTGTATTATTACATCGGTAATTATGTGCATTGCGGCTTTAATGTATGCTAATTCAATGAAATCAAAGAAAGAGAGTCTGAAAATAGGGTTTATATTTTCAGAGGACGAGACAACACCCTATACAGAGAATTTTATAGATGCAATGGACAGCCTGGTTCAAGAATATGGCGACAGCATAGAATGTGTCACCAGATATAATGTGTCAGATGACCAGATTGATGAATTTCTTGATGAGCTTATAACTGAGGATTGCGATTATATCATAACTGCCAGCAGTGGATATCAGGACAAGACAAAGGCAGCAGCGGCGGCTTACCCGGATATTGAGTTCTGCGTACCTCTGGGCGATAATGCAAACGAAGGAGAGGTACTTTCCAATTATCATACATGCTCGGGAACTATATATCAGGGCAGATATGTATGCGGCGTGGTTGCGGGTGAAAAAATAAAAGAAATGATTGATAATGGAACCATAACAACAGATCAGGCTAAGGTAGGATATGTGGCACCATTTTCAAATGCCCAGTCAATCTCTGGATACACGGCATTTTATCTCGGAGTGCGGTCGGTTGTTCCTGAGGTGACCATGCTTGTTAAATATACGAACAAATGGTCGGATTATTACGAAGAAAAAAAGGCAGCAACAGATCTGATTGAACAGGGCTGTGTTATTATATCACAGCATTCCGATACCATTGGTCCGGCTGTAGCGTGTGAGGAATCGTCTGCAGAGCTTCCGGTATATCATGTCGGATATAATCAGAGTTTGACAGATATTGCGCCGAGAAGCTCACTGATAAGCTGTTCGGTTGATTATTCGTATTATTTCAAGCAGTCGGTGGAAGCTATGCTAAAGGGAAAGAAGATAGAGAGGTGTATAGACGGAATTGTTAATGGACAGGATGCGATGGCAGGTCTAAAAGAAGGGTGGGTGCGTATTCTCGATGTAAACAGAGCCATCCTGCCGGAAAATATTGATGGTATCATAAAAGAAACAGTAAAAAAATTGGAGAATGAGACAATACAGGTATTTTCCGGTCCCTTCACGGGTGTCAATCCGGATGATGAAAACGATACGATAGATCTATCTACACCGTATATAGAGAATGAAAAATCTTCAGTACCTACGTTCCAATATGTTCTTAAGGATGTTGTCAAAATAATAGAATAGATAATTTGCTGATAAAGGAATATGTGAATGCCGTTTGCTTGTGAAATCAGACGGCATTTTTTTACGCTATGAAATTCGGATTCGTCAAAATAACTATAATATTTTTAAATAATCGAAAAAAATTGCTAATATATCCAAAAATATTCTATTCTTTCCGACCCTCATTCTAAATATAATAAATTTAGTCAATGAGACAGGGAAAAGTTCGAAAAAAGTGTACAAAATGAACAAAAGTAGCACGATGAACGGTTCAACATTTTAATTCATAGGAGGAAAGAGTATGAAGAAGAAAAAAATCTTAGCTGTGATTGCAGCAGCAACAATGGCACTTTCAATGGTAGGTTGTGGATCATCATCTGGTGGTTCCGCATCAAGCAGCGGAGTAGCAAACAAGGATAAGCCACTCGTATGGTACAACCGTCAGCCATCCAACTCATCTACAGGAGAGCTTGACATGACAGCCCTTAACTTTAACAAAGATACTTACTATGTAGGTTTCGATGCAAATCAGGGTGCTGAGCTTCAGGGTGAGATGGTACTTGATTACATCAAGAAGAACGCAGCAACAATCGACCGTAACGGCGATGGCGTAATCGGATACGTACTTGCAATCGGTGATATCGGACATAACGATTCCATCGCACGTACAAGAGGTGTTCGTTCCGCACTTGGCACAGGTGTTGAGGCAGACGGAGCAATCGATTCATCACCAGCTGGTACAAACGTAGATGGATCTGCAAAGGTTGTACAGGATGCAACACTTGAGGTAGACGGAAAGACATATACAATCCGTGAGCTCGCTTCACAGGAAATGAAGAACTCTGCAGGTGCTACATGGGATGCAGCAACAGCAGGTAACGCAATCGGTACATGGACAGCTTCTTTCGGTGATCAGATTGATGTAGTTGTTTCTAACAACGATGGTATGGGAATGTCAATGTTCAACGCTTGGGCAAAGGACAACAAGGTTCCTACATTTGGATACGATGCAAACAGCGATGCAGTCGCAGCTATCGAAGAAGGCTACGGCGGAACAATTTCACAGCATGCAGACGTTCAGGCTTACCTGACACTCCGTGTTCTTCGTAACGCACTTGACGGTGTAGATGTAGATACAGGTATCGGTACAGCAGATGAAGCTGGCAACAAGCTTGATGAGGGTGTTGATTATAGATACTCAGAAGAAGAGAGATCTTACTACGCATTGAATATCGCAGTAACAGCTGATAACTACCAGGATTTCACAGACTCAACAAAGGTTTATGACAAGGTTTCACACCAGCTCGACTCTAGCAAGAGCCCGGAGAAGAAGGTATGGCTTGATATCTACAACGCTTCAGATAACTTCTTAAGCTCAACATACCAGCCACTTCTTCAGAACTACGATGATCTTCTGAACCTTAAGGTTGATTACATCGGTGGTGATGGTCAGACAGAGTCTAACATTACAAACCGTCTTGGTAACCCAGGCGAGTACGATGCATTCGCAATCAACATGGTTAAGACAGATAACGCAGCATCTTACACATCACTTCTTAACAAGTAAGAGAACTGATTGAACGGCAAAATGATTTAACCACAGAAGGGTGTCAGTTAAAAATTGATACCCTTCTTTTTAAGAAAGGGAAGTAGAGATATGGCAGATGATAAGAATAAATACATCTTATCGATTCATGGCATGAGTAAATCATTCGGAAGAAACAAGGTTCTTAACCACATTGACCTGAATGTGAAGCCGGGTTCTATCATGGGACTTATGGGTGAGAATGGTGCCGGAAAATCGACAATGATGAAATGTCTCTTCGGAACCTACCAGAAGGACGAAGGAACAATCGTATTAGATGGCAAGGAAGTAAATTTCTCCGGACCAAAGGATGCCCTTGAAAATGGAGTCGCAATGGTACATCAGGAATTGAACCAGTGCTTAGAGAGAAACGTAATCGATAACCTGTTCCTCGGTCGTTACCCAAAGAATTCACTTGGTGTAGTCGATGAGGGCAGAATGAAGAAGGAAGCTTCTGATCTTTTCAGAAAGCTTGGAATCACAGTTAATTTAACACAGCCGATGAAGAAGATGTCTGTATCGAAACGTCAGATGTGTGAGATCGCAAAGGCAATCTCGTACAATTCCAAGGTAATTGTATTGGATGAGCCAACTTCATCCCTGACTGCACCGGAAGTTGCAAAGCTCTTCAAGATGATGCGTCAGCTGAAGTCTCAGGGAATCTCCCTCATCTACATCTCCCATAAGATGGATGAGATCTTCGAGATCTGCGATCAGATCTCCGTATTGCGGGATGGTAGTCTTGTTATGACGAAGGACAGCAAAGATACAAACATGAACGAACTCATATCCGCCATGGTAGGCCGGTCTCTGGATAACCGATTCCCACCAGTGGATAACACACCGGGAGAGACAGTGCTTTCCGTACAGAATCTTTCAACAAAATATGCACCGAAGCTCCAGAACATCTCCTTCGATGTAAAAAAAGGCGAGATATTTGGCTTGTATGGATTGGTCGGTGCAGGTCGTACAGAGCTTCTTGAGACGATATTTGGTATGCGTACAAGAGCAGCCGGAAACGTTCTCTACAACGGCAAGATGATGAATTTCTCATCTCCAAAGGATGCGATGGATCATGGATTTGCCCTTATCACAGAGGAACGTAAGGCGAACGGTCTGTTCTTAAAGGCAGATATCACATTTAACACAACCATTGCGAACATGAAGCATTACAAGAGCGGAATCGCACTTTCCAACGACGACATGGTACGTGCGACAGCCGAGGAGATCAAGGTCATGCATACAAAATGTATGGGACCGGATGATATGATCGCAAACCTGTCTGGTGGTAACCAGCAGAAGGTAATCTTCGGTAAATGGTTGGAGCGTTCTCCAAACATCTTTATGATGGATGATCCGACAAGAGGTATCGACGTTGGAGCAAAATATGAGATTTACGAGTTGATCATCAACATGGCAAAGCAGGGCAAGACGATTATCGTTGTTTCCTCAGAGATGCCGGAGATCCTCGGAATCACAAATCGTATTGGCGTTATGTCAAATGGACATCTGGCAGGTATCGTAAATACGAAGGAGACAAATCAGGAAGAATTATTAAAGCTTAGCGCGAAATATTTGTAATAGAGAGGAGTTTTGGCGATGGCAGATAAAAGTATGATCCTTTCGGCTGATGCAGAGGCAGCCCTCTTGAAGCCGATTGATGAATATGTAGGAAAAATACAGACACAGATCGATGCACTTCGTGTCGATGGATCTGATAAGGTTCGCAGCTTAAAGAACCATATCGCAATTGCGAAAGAGGATAAGAATTTAACAAAGGAAGAGAAAGCAAAGATTATTGCAAAGGATAAGGCAGATTTAGAGAAAGCAAAATCTGTAGAATCTGCAAACAAGGATAAGGTATCCAAGCTCATTTCCGATGCAGAGAGCTATCTCTCCAAGCATTATAAGAGCGACTACTATGAGAAGGTTGTTGCAAGCTGTGAGGCAGAAAAGGCAGCAGAGAACGCTTCTTATGAGAAGAACGTAGCAACGATCAAGACAGAGCATGGGCAGGCACTTGCAAAGCTTTCCGATTCTGAGGAAATCAAGGATGAGAAGTATGTATACCGTAACCGTCTGTTCGATGCACAGATGACACATGAGTCCAAGCTGCAGGAGATCAAGGACAGAAAGCATGATGCATTTGCACATAAGTTCCATCTGATCGATCTGCTCCGTATGTCAAAGTATACATTTGGACAGAAGCAGGCACAGAAGGTAGAAAACTACAAGTACACATTCAACACAACACAGTTCCTGTATAAGAATGGTCTGTACATTGTAATCTTACTCATCTTCATTGCACTGTGTATCATCACACCAATTGTAAAGCATACACAGCTTTTGACACTGGCAAACATCCTGAATATTTTACAGCAGGCGTCCCCTCGTATGTTCCTGGCATTGGGTGTTGCCGGACTGATCCTGTTAACAGGTACTGACCTTTCCATCGGACGTATGGTAGGTATGGGTATGGTAACCGCAACCATTATCATGCATAGTGGTGTCAATACCGGTGGTGTATTCGGACACATCTTCGACTTCACAGGTATTCCGGCAGGCGGAAGAGCCATCATCGCATTGCTTGCCTGTGTTGTACTTACAACATTGTTTGCAAGTATTGCAGGTTTCTTCATGGCAAAGTACAAGATGCATCCATTCATTTCGACAATGGCGAACATGCTGATCATCTTCGGACTTGTAACATACGCAACCAAGGGTGTATCCTTCGGTGCAATTGATTCCAGCATTCCAAACATGTTCATCCCGAACATCGGCGGATTCCCAACAATCATTCTTTGGGCAGTTGTAGCAATCGTGGTTGTATGGTTTATCTGGAACAAGACAACATTTGGTAAGAACCTTTACGCAGTTGGTGGTAACCCTGAGGCAGCAGCCGTATCTGGTATCTCCGTATTCAAGGTAACACTTGGCGCATTCATCTTAGCTGGTATCCTTTACGGATTCGGTTCATGGCTTGAGTGTAACCGTATGGTTGGTTCCGGTAGTGCCGCTTATGGACAAGGTTGGGATATGGATGCCATTGCAGCCTGCGTAGTAGGTGGTGTATCCTTCACAGGTGGTATCGGTAAGATCTCCGGTGTTGTAACTGGTGTACTGATTTTCACCTCCCTTACATACTCTCTGACAATCCTTGGTATTGATACAAACCTTCAGTTCATCTTCGAAGGTATTATCATCCTTGCCGCTGTAACACTTGACTGTCTGAAGTATGTTCAGAAGAAGTAATCAAGTTGGATGCTATAAAGTTATAGGCAGACAATGAGATTAGATAGCTATAATCAAATAAAGTTGTAAACGAAGGAAGGGTCGCCTTGTCTATCGAAGAGGATGGAGAGGCGACTTTTCCTGTATTTTGCATATAAACTGGTCTTATTTGGCGTTTTGACTATATGAATTGGAGTAGGAAGCAAGCTGATCTGGGTAAAAATCTTGAAATTAAGGGAATTTCCCCCATGGGCAGGCGCAAAAAGCAAGCTAGTTTGGGTAAAATCCTGAAATATTGAAAAACTCCCCAATGGAAATGGATGATAAGGGTAAATTGGTTGGGTGAAAAATTGAAATCGCTGTAAACTACCCAACCAGCTTGATATTTAGGTATCTTTATAGTGATAACTTTGGTATAATAAAGACAATGAAACAACAAAGAACAACAAGACTAGCCGGGTAGTTCGGAAGCATTCTAATATGTGGATGGAGTTGCGAGGGAATAACGATTTTAACGCAGACCATTGGAACACGCCAGCACTTAGCGAACAGCGATACCGATTCGAAGAATGGTAGAGCTGTGAGTTTAGTGTCTGTTGCGTGTGGAAGTGAGCGGGAGCGAGTCTGCGTGGAATCGTTAGTTCCCTGCAACTCTGTTTCCAAAATCTAAATGCTTCCCAACCTGCCCGGCAGGCGATAACAAGTGGGGTGCTACATGGAAAAATATAAAGTACTTCTGGTGGACGACGAAGCAGAAGTCATCGAAGTAATTGAACAACGCATACAATGGGACGACCTCGGTTTCACCGTCGTTGGCAACGCAACCAACGGCGTGAAAGCACTGGAGCTGGTCGAGAAGCTCCAGCCGGATGTCGTCATTACAGATATCAAGATGCCATACATGGATGGTCTGGAATTATCCCGCCGCTTAAACCGCGACTACCAGAATATCCATATCATCATCTTTACTGGATTCGATGAATTTGAATATGCCAAGGAAGCCGTGCATCTCGAAGTTGAGGAATACATGTTGAAACCAATCAACGCGACGGAATTATCCGAATGTCTGGGTCGATTGAAGGAGACACTGGACCGGGAGCGCGAGGAGAAACTGAACGTGACGCGTCTGGAAAACTACTTCAATGCGGCACTTCCTGTCTTGCAGAACAATTTCTTTGTATCCCTGATCGAGGGCAGAGTGACTGAAGAATATTGCGAGAAATTCTTTGCGGCATATCAGATCGACATGAGAGGTCCTTACTATGGCTGTGCAATCTTCCACACATCGGAGCATCATGTGCCGGAAGGCATGAATCCATTGTTGCTTGCGATGTCGGTAGAGCATGAGATCAAGGAACGTCTTGCAACGGAATGGAAGAGCCATGTATTTATATATCTTGGAAATACTCTGATGCTGATAGAACTTCCGTCGGAGGATGCAATCGTGCAGTTCACAGATTCGTGCGACCGCTTCTGCAAATGGGCATACCGCGTGATGGGAGCAGTTGTGACAGCTGGAATCGGACGTGTCTGTGACAATCTCGTAAATGTGAACACTTCCTATGATGGAGCCAGAGAGGCAGTCTCTTACCGCGTGCTGTATGGCACATCCCGAGCGATCAATATCGGTGAGCTTGCGCCGAAGGAGCAGGAGACGCAGATACAGCCGGAAGACACAAAGATGCATGACCTGTTCAAGGCGATTCATCTTGGAATCAAAGAAGAAATTGAGAAGGCTGTGACAAATGAGATCGAGAAGCTGCACAGCAATGCGAAGACCGTGAGCCAGTATAATCTTGCAATTATGGAGATGGTAGGTGCATTCTATCGTTTCTGTGCAAATAATTTCTTAGACTTTAATGACTATCTGCGTGGAATCCAGAATCCATATGAGATGATTCCACAGATGGATGAGAGTACGCTTACTGCGTGGATGCAGGAGGTTTCGGTGGCACTCGGCGAGCAGTTGAAAAATGCACGAAACAGCACATCCAGACGGCTTGTATCGGATGCGCAGAATCTGGTGCGTGAGCGTTACATGGAGCCGAACCTGTCATTGGATACGGTCTGCTCGGTGCTTGGTGTATCGAATTCCTACTTTTCTTCGGTATTCAAGAAAGAGACCGGCAAAGCATTTATCACATACCTGACCGATTATCGTATGGATCATGCGGCGTCGCTCATATTGGAGACGAATGATAAGAGCTACCAGATTGCGGAGAGCGTCGGCTATCTGGATGCCAACTACTTCAGCTATGTATTCAAAAAGCGGTTCGGGGTATCTCCGTCGAAGTACCGCGCGCAGCACATGAACCAGTAATCAGAGGATTTTGCACATTGAAGAAATGGGATAAGAAGATAAAAGTGAATAGAGTGCAGTCGAAAGTCCACCGCTTTATGAAGCGGCAGGGCTGGATCAGACATGGGAAATTTATCGGTCTGGATATCCAGTCTATCATCATGGCGGTGCTTACGGCGCTTACACTGATCACGACGATCACGATTGGTCTGCTTCTGTACAACCGTTTCAAGATGGCGATCAAGCAGACGGCAGTCACAAATGCAGAGAGCATGGTCGAAAGCACAACAGATAAACTCAATGCGGATCTGCTGAATGTTCGGCAGATTACGAACGCGGTCAACTATAATATCATTCAGGAAAATGATATCTCCAGCGAGAATTTTAACCGTCAGTTTAGTCTGCTCTATGAGATCAACACGGACAAGATCCAGAGTATGGCATTGTATGATAATGATGGTGCACAGGTCGCTGCGGAGCCGGTTTCAGAGCGTAAGCGGGGGACGAAAGCATGGGAACAGGACTGGTACAAGAACGCAGAGGCGGACATTGAGAATGTACATTTCTCCCTGCCACATATCCAGAATCTGTTTGCCGATGGCACATACCGGTATTACTGGGTTATCTCCCTCAGTCGTTCGGTGGACATCAATGACGGAGAGACCCCGCGCAGTGGTGTGCTGCTGGTCGATATGAAATATTCTGTAATTTCAAATACAATGAAGCGGATCAATGAATCCTCGAATGGCATTTACTATTATCTGTGCAGTCGGGATGGACAGATGATCTATCATCCACGGCAGTCGGACATTGACCGCGGATATTTCTCAGAGGACTGTGAGAAGGTGGCGCAGTTAGAGGATGGCACCTATGAGCTTTCGTTAAATGGAAGCCACGGAAATGTTGTCGTAAGCAGTGTGGCATATACAGGCTGGAAGCTGGTTGGCGTGATTCCGGATCGCGTGCAGACGACAAGCATTAACCGGTTCCGGTATTATATTATCACGGCAATCCTCATTTTGATGATGATGCTGCTCGAGGTAAACCGGATCATATCGAGAAAGATTTCCCGCCCAATCCTGCGGCTGAACGAGTCGGTCAAGGCATACGAGGCAGGTGGCGATACAGACATCTATATTGGAGGTTCTTCCGAGATCCGGCATCTTGGATATTCGGTCAAGAAATCCTATGAGCAGATCGAGGATCTGATGCAGGAGATCATCCGTGAGCAGACCGAGCGTAGAAAGAGCGAGATGGATGCACTGCAAAGCCAGATCAATCCGCATTTCCTGTACAATACGCTCGAATCGATCACATGGATGGTTGAGGCACAGAAGAACAAGGAAGCGGTGCTGATGATTTCCGAGCTTGCGAAGCTGCTTCGGATCAGTCTGTCGAAGGGAAGAACGGTAATCCGGATCGCGGACGAGCTGCAGCACAGCCGAAGCTATATGAATATCCAGCTTGTGCGCTATAAGGAACGGTTCCAAGTGAAGTTTGATATCGACGAGGAGGTCAACGATTACTGTACGGTCAAGCTCATCGTACAGCCGATTCTGGAAAATGCCATCTATTATGGCGTTGGAAATATGGATGAGGATGACGGCGGTATGATTACTGTGCGTGGTGAGAAAAAGGGCGACGACATCTATCTCTCTGTCGAGGATAATGGTATGGGTATGAGTGAGGATACCGTTGAAAATATCCTCAAGGATAACAACAAAGTACCAAAGCATGGTTCCGGTGTGGGACTTATTAACGTACACAACCGGATACAGTTGATGTTTGGAAATGAATATGGTCTGGAGGTTTACAGCGAAGCGGATGAGGGCACGAAGATCGTGATCCACATTCCGGCGATTCCATTTACGGAGGAGAACCGGCAGCAGTTGGAGACGCAGAGCTACAGAAAGGGGAGAGTGACAGATGAAACGACGAAATAAACTGACTTTCCTCATTGCAGAGGTAGTTTTGATCCTGCTTGCAGGTTTCTTCATACACAAGATTTTCCGGGAGGACGTTCCGCAGAAGCGTGTCGCGGTTATCCTGCAGAATTCCGGCGATACTCGCTGGGAGGGTGTGATTAACGGATTGAAGCAGTCTGCGAAAAATAACAATCTGCACCTGATCATCTGTAACACAGACGATATCGCAGGTGCGCAGGACGAGCGGGAGCTGATCGAGGAACAGCTTGAAAATGATGTGGATGCATTTATCCTGTGCCCGGCACCGGGCGCAGATACGAAGGATATGTTAGACTGGCTCGGCGAGCAGAAGAAACCATTTGTACTTCTGACAGAGGATGTCTATACCGGCGAACAGCCGGAGACAAGCGGGTATGCGACAGTCAAGCCGGATAATTACCAGATTGGGTATACACTTGGAACACAGCTTATCACACAGGACGAAGAGGGCTTGAAAGGCAAGCGGATCGGCGTGATCGCTGGACGGGCTAAGACGGAGGCGAGCGTGAACCGTGTACAGGGACTGAAGGATGCACTGGCAGAGCAGGATTGTGAGATTGCATGGGAATATAATGAAGAAAGCGACACCGATATCTGTGCCGTTGTCGATGCACATGAGTCCGTCGATTATATGGTGGTAATGGATACGCAGGCTCTGGACACACTGGGTGAACACGCGGACAATGGTGTGTATAAGGATGCGAAGATCTATGGCGTCGGTACGAGCATGAAATCGATTGCGCTGCTTGATGCAGAACAGGTGCAGTGTCTGGTGATACCG
The DNA here is from genome assembly GCA_963659815.1 of Butyricicoccaceae bacterium. Classification (GTDB taxonomy): domain Bacteria; phylum Bacillota; class Clostridia; order Lachnospirales; family Lachnospiraceae; genus Coprococcus_C. The sequence goes on along the minus strand of CAVKUW010000094.1, from coordinate 25,206 downwards.
GATGGATACGGCATTGGTTACGAGAGTGTCGAGGAGATCGCGCAGAAACTGACACGGACATTTTATACATTGAGGAGCCATGAGAAGGAAGTAAAGGTTATCTATAAGGAAGATTTGTTCTCGGACGAGATAGAAAGGTTTTTGTATTCGTATGAGTAGAAGGAACAGGAAGAACAATAGAATAGCAATTCTGTGTGTGCTTGCACTTGTGATTTCCCTGACGGGGTGTGGTCGTTCCGTTACGAAAACGAATCATACATTGCGTGTTGGCGTAGTGACATATACGCCGGATGATCCGTTTATCAATGCGATGACGGATATATTGAAGAATGATCTGAAAGCAAAAGAGAGTAACACGATGAAGGTGATTGTTTCTGTGCGAAGCGGGGACAATGACCAGCAGGAGCAGGATGAGATCGTCGAGGAAATGATTGATGCCGGATGCGATGTCTTATGTGTGAATCTGGTTGATCGTACAGCACCGTCGAATATCATCCGTATGGCACGGCAGAACGATATCCCGGTTATCTTCTTTAATCGTGAACCGGTGCAGGAGGATCTGCTGCAATGGGATAAACTTTTCTATGTCGGTTGTGATGCGGCACAGTCCGGCGAGATGCAGGGTGAGATCGCGGCAGAATATATCAAGAATCACCCGGAGGTTGATAAGAATGGGGATGGGAAAATCCGGTATGTGCTCTTAGAAGGTGAAGCAGGACATCAGGATGCCATCAGCCGGACAGATCTGTCGGTCAAGACGATGATCGAAAATGACGTAGAATTAGAGAAGCTCAGTTATCAGTTTGCAGACTGGAACCGTGCACAGGCGGAAAACCGGATGAACCAGCTGATTGATCAGTATGGTTCTGATATTGAACTGATATTGTCAAACAACGATGAGATGGCGCTTGGTGCCGTCGAGGCATACAAAAATGCAGGATACAAGGAAGAGGAACGACCAATCATTTTCGGCATTGATGGTCTGACCGATGCATTGGAAGCAGTCAAATCCGGCACAATGCAGGGAACGGTCTACAACGACAAAGAAGATCAGGCACGGATGATCGCATTTCTGACGGTTGCGGTATTTCAGGGCAGCGACGTCAAAGGATATGGACTTGAGGATGACATCTATTATATGTCGCAGTATCGTAAGGTAGATGCGGACAATGTCGATACATTTCTTGGAAAGTAATAGGATGTCAGGATAGGAATTATGCAAAAAAATAAATGTATAGAAGAAAATGCGTGGATGAATGGATGCGTGGAAGAATAAATGCGCGGATAAACGGATGAAGAGGCTGATTGGCAGTATAAAGGAAACGGAGAACAGATATGCAGGAGACATGGTTAGAGCAATTTTACAATGAAATGGATGCGGAGAAGCGGCTGGCAATTCTAAATGAAAATATAGATACAGATAAAACGGCAGCGATAAATGCAGTGTTTATAAAGAAACTCTGGGTGGCGCGTTACGGAAAGCGCAAGGCGAAGACCGATGCGTTCGTTGGGTATCTCATGCAGTTAAAATACATTGCGGAGAGCGGGGCAAATGATATCGGCGGACAGAAGCGGAAGCAGGCAGTTGAGATCATTACCGGGCTTTGCCTGTTTGATGTGGAGAAACGGCCGGAAGCGGAACAGGAGATTCTGTTATCTGAAATTACACATGCATTTCGGAAATTCATCGATGTAAGCAGAAACGGCAGAGGATTTACGTCGATCGTCTTCGGCATGGGGCAGCTTTCGGATGAGGGCGTGGCAAAGAAAATCGCAGAACAGATCAGTGCGATTGCATTTACTGCACCGCATATGCTGCACATGGAGAAAGAATTTGCACTGTTGCAGGAAGCCGCGAAACGGGCATTCCGGATGGAATACCCGAACCGGGAGCATTTCCTGAAGAAATTGTAATCTGAAATTAGGCAAGGGGTTGTCTCTTTCGATATTGGGAAGGAGAGAACCCTTTTTGATTGCGAAACAGCCGGCTGAAATAGAGCTGGTCATCGTAGCCGACGATCTTCGCAATCTCATAGATCGAATAATTGGTCTGTTCCAGAAGAATCTGCGCATTGTTGACGCGCAGCGATACGATAAACTGCATCGGTGTCATGCCGGTGCATTTCTTGAAGTTCCGGATAAACCAGCTTACACTCATGCCCCTTGTCTGGGCGTAGTTTTCAATACTGATATCCTGATTGTAATTCTCATTGAAATAGGTAACAGCGCTGCGCATCTCCCGATCCAGATATTCATTTTTCAGAATGTGCTCGCGCGTGAGTTCCCGCTGGAACACAATAAGCAGATGGCTAAGCAGCAGGGAAAGCATTTCCTCGTAGTGTTCCTGACAACGTTGTAATTCCTGTATGATCTGTTTGAAAAGCCGTTCGTATTCGAGCGAGGAACCGACGGGAAAAACTCTCTGGTTATCTTGCAGACCATAGCTTCGCAGGATATTTTTCACATCGGAACCCGTGAAGTGAATCCAGTACACTTCGGTTTTATCTTCTCCATAATATTCATATTTCTGTAATTCCTTCGGACGGAACAATACCATGTTTCCGGCAGGGACGATCGTCTCATTTTCCGGCTTATTAAAATGAAAATGTCCAAGCCCTGACGCAATATAGATAATCTGGTAATCCAGACGCCCCTTTGGACGGTAGGTCGGCATCTTCGGATCGTCGGTCAGACGATAGATGCCACAGCTTCCGACGATGAGCGGGCGGCTCTTGTCTTTGAAATCCAGATGGGAATGATTTAAGTAACCGGTGTTGATATACATAGGGACACCTCCTTTCCTTATATAGTATCATTTTGTCCATATTCTGTCCATTCCTGTTCATAGACTTTCTATACGGAAATCGTTATTATAATATCAGATAATACGGAAAGACAGAAAAATGAACGGTTTATATAAAACAAAAAAATACATATATAGGAGGACGATTTATGATTGTGCCACGTTATTATGAAGATTTGGATTTCTTGCATGAAAATACGATGCCGCCAAGAGCATACTATATACCAGCTTCCCATCGAATGGAGGATCTGGTCGAGCATCGGGAGGCATCCGACCGCTTACAGCTCTTAAACGGCATGTGGAAGTTTCGGTATTTTGAGAGCATCTATGATGTGAAGGATGCATTTTATGAGAACGGTTATGATACGTCGGGCTTTGATACGATTCCGGTGCCGGGTGTCTGGCAGATGGCAGGCTATGACACGCATCAGTACACGAATATCCGCTATCCGTTTCCGTTTGACCCACCGTATGTGCCGCAGGATATTCCGTGTGGTGCGTATGTGCATACGTTTTCTTATGCTAAGGATGAGAAGGCACCGAAGGTATATCTGAACTTTGAGGGCGTGGATAGCTGCTTTTATGTATGGGTAAATGGCGCCTATACCGGATATAGTCAGGTGTCCCATGCGACGAGCGAGTTCGATGTGACGGACGTAATAGAAGAGGGCGAAAATACAATTGCTGTACTCGTTTTGAAATGGTGCGATGGTTCGTATCTTGAAGATCAGGATAAGTTCCGGATGAGTGGCATCTTCCGGGATGTCTATCTTCTGAAACGACCGGAAAAGGCGATACAGGATTACCGGATCACGACGGAAATCGCGGAAGCATGTGCGAAAATTACATTGGATATCAGCTGCTATCAGGAGACGCTGGTCACTATATCGTTGGAAGATGCAACAGGCGAAGTGGCTGCACAGACAGAGATCGGTAAGGCGGGAACTGTGACATTGGAGATTACGAACCCAGAGCTTTGGAATACCGAACATCCGTATTTGTACATGCTTATCCTGCAAAGTGCGGATGAGACGATCGTGGATGCAATCGCTTTGCGCACGGTAGAGATACAGGACAGGGTGCTATATTTCAATGGACAGGCGATCAAGCTGCGTGGTGTGAACCGGCATGACTCTGACCCGGTCACAGGATTTACGGTTGATGTTGCAAAGATCAAGAAGGATCTCACCTTGATGAAGGAACACAATTTCAATGCGATTCGTTCGAGTCATTATCCAAATGCCCCGTATTTCTACCAGATGTGCGACCGCTATGGATTCCTCGTGTGCGATGAGGCAGATATCGAAGCGCATGGACCATTTATGCTGTACCGCAAGGAGGATACCGATTACAACCGTTTCAAAAAATGGAACGAGAAGATTGCAGATGATCCGGCATGGGGACCTGCAATTCTCGATCGCGTGAAGCGGATGGTTGCGCGGGATAAAAACCGGTTCTGTATCATTTTCTGGTCGATGGGAAATGAGAGCGCGTATGGATGTAATTTTGAAAAGGCTCTTGCATGGACAAAGAAATACGATTCGTTCCGTATCACGCAGTATGAGAGTGCGCGTTATCGGAATTATGATGTGACATATGACTATTCAAAGCTAGACCTGTATAGCCGGATGTACCCGGCACTTTCCGAGATCGAGGAGTATCTGGAGAAGGACGGCAGCAAGCCATTTCTGCTTGTGGAATATTGCCATAGCATGGGAAATGGTCCTGGTGATCTGGAGGATTATTTCCAGATGATCCAGAAGGATGCGCGGATGTGTGGCGGATTCGTCTGGGAGTGGTGCGATCATGCGATTGCGCACGGACAGGCGGAAAATGGAAAGACGAAATATTACTATGGCGGCGATCACGGAGAGACGATCCACGATGGAAATTTCTGTATGGACGGACTGGTGTACCCGGATCGTACACCACATACCGGATTGCTTGAATATAAGAATGTGTATCGCCCGGTGCGCGTCGTGTCTTACGAGCCGGAAACAGGCAGACTTGTGTTGCATAACTATATGGATTTTGATGATATAAGCGACTATACAGATATCCTGTACGAGGTGACTGTGGATGGTCTGTGCGTGCAAAAGGGTGTACTGGATGAGACATCAGCCGCACCACACAGCGATGGAGTGATGACACTCAAGCTGGACATTCCACAGAGCGGAAAAGTGTATTTGAAGCTCCGGTATCAGTTGAAAAAAGAGATTCCATTGCTCCCTGCAAAGCATGAATTGGGATTTGACGAGGTGCTGCTTGCCAATGCCGACAGCAGAAACCAGACGGCAGTTAAATGGCTGGCAGAAGCGGAAGAAAAAAATGAGATCAGCGTCAGCGAAACCGATACAGAGATCACATTAAAAGCGAGTGATTTTTCATATGCAATCAGCAAGCGAACCGGACTTTTTACGAAGCTTCAATATGCAGGACGGGACTATCTGAACCATCCGATGGAGCTGAATATCTGGAGAGCACCGACGGATAACGATATGTATATCCGCACGAAATGGGAGAATGCACATTTTCACGAGGCGTACACAAGAGCGTATAAGGTGGAGACGATTCAGAACCAGTACGGCGTGATCGTGATGAGTCATGTTGGCGTTGTGGCACCGACCGTGCAGAAGATTCTGGATGTCGAGCTTGTGTGGAAGGTGGAAAGTTCAGGAAGGATTACCGCGTCTATGGAGGTAAGCAAGGATGCAGAGTTTCCAGCGCTTCTGAGATTTGGCGTGCGTGTATTCTTAGATAAGAATCTTTCGGAGGCTTCATATTATGGCATGGGACCGCAGGAGAGCTACCGCGACAAGCACAGAGCCGCGAGTCATGGATTGTATCACAGTGCGGTGAAGGATTTGCATGAGGACTATATCATGCCACAGGAAAATGGCAGCCATTTCGATTGTGATTATGTAGAATTGCACAACGCACGGTATGGAATCGCGGCAGTGTCTGAGACACCATTTTCATTTCAGGCATCAAACTACACACAGGAAATGCTGACGCAGGCAAAACACAATTATGAATTAGAGGAAGCAGACAGTACGGTATTATGTATCGATTATGCGCTAAATGGCATTGGTTCTAACAGTTGTGGACCGGAGGTGCTTGCGGCATATCGATTCGATGAGAAGGAATTTCAGTTCGGGTTTACATTCGTTCCGTATGTGAAGGGATGATTGAACGCATAACAAAAAAGCTGGGACTTTCGTCTCAGCTTTTTTATGTCTATGTACTTACCTGTGCAACAACTTACCCACGCAACAGCAATTCTTTCTCAATCATCTTTCCGTCGCGGTAATAGAATCTTGGAACACGCTTGCTGACGGCACACGTTAATTCGTATGGAATCGTGTTTGCCAGAGCAGCCATATTGTTGATGGAGTTCTTCTTTCCGAAGATTTCAATCTCACTTCCGACATCGACCTGCATCTTGTCAGTCAGATCGATCATACACATATCCATGCAGATCTTTCCACGCTGTGGAACCGGACCTTCATCAGACATCAGGGTACAGCGATTGGACAGGGCACGGAAGAATCCATCGGCATAGCCGTAAGGGATGACGCCCATACGCGTTGTCTTGTCCGTTACATAGATGCCGCCGTAGCTGATTGCGGTACCAGCCGGATAAGTCTTGATTGTGCTGACAGTTGTCTTTAAGCTCATGACTGGCTCAAGTCCAAGTTCGTCTGCGAATTCTCCATAGCCGTATAACAAAAGTCCCGGTCTTACCATATCGAGCCATGTTTCCGGATAACGTGCAACCGCACCGGTATTGGCACAGTGGCGGATGGCGAACCGTCTGCCGAGCTTTTCCTCGACACTTTTGATCACGTCAGTAAATAATTGGACCTGATGCTCCGTGTAGGCTTTGCATGCATCGCCCGGCTCATCGGACACGGCAAAATGTGTAAAGATGCCTTCGGCTTCAAGTCCCGGAAGGGAACAGCCCTCGCAGATACCTTCCACACCGGTATCAAAATAATCCCCGTCACACAGATATCCCAGTCGGGACATTCCGGTGTCAACTTTGATGTGAATCTTCAATGTGCCACCGCATTTCACGGCTTCTTCGCTGTATTCAAGTGCCTTTGCTTTACAGGTGACAGCCTGTGTGATGTTGTACTCAATCAGGCGGCTGACCTGCTCCTTTGGCGTGTGTCCAAGAATCAGAATCGGCATGGTGATGTCGTTCAAGCGAAGCTCCACCGCTTCGTCGATGCTGCTGACAGCCAGATAATCAGCACCAAGCTCCTGCAGCAGGCGGCTGACCTGTACGGAACCGTGTCCATAGGCATCAGCCTTCACAACACCTAAAAATTTGACATTTGCGCCAATGCGGTCACGCAATGTTTTATAATTATGAGCAAGGGCATCCAAGTCGATTTCAGCCCATGTTCGTTTCAATGTGGAATCCATCTTTCGCACCTCGATTATGCAATATTTTGATACCTATTCTAGCACAAACCGACAAGAGAATCCATAGATGGATACAGGAAAATGGAGCAGTTTCTTTTTTGCTTAGAAAATATGCTTTCGTATGCTATAATGATAAAAGTAATATTTATCAGAACGAGACACATGGGAGGAATACGCGTGATTACAGGCGATGTGATATTTGATTTACCATTTTATAATGCAAAGGGAATTCTGACGGGCGGCGATATTTATGGACCGCGGTACCGGATCGCAAAGCTCACGGTCGAGCATGAGCCCGAGGAGGAAGGCGGCGAGACAACTTCCGAGAATTTCTTTGAAGTGTGTATATGGCATGCAAGTACCTGCTATGAGAAAACACCCGAGGAGCAGATCACAAGGAAAACATTTCCGTTTGATGCAGAGGGAAGGGAAGCTGTGCTTGCATGGCTGAATGAACAGATACCGGAGAGGTGAGAGTATGAAGTTTTTACATTTGGCAGATTTACATCTGGGAAAAACATTGGGGGATTTTGATCTGAAGGATGACCAGCGGTACATCCTGCAGCAGATTTTGGAAATTGCAGAGACAAAGCAGGTCGATGCGGTTCTGATTGCCGGAGATGTGTTTGACAAGACGGTACCAAGTGAAGGGGCGGTGCAGATCTTGGACGAATTTATCCGAGAGTTGGTTGAACGGCATTTGCAGGTCTATATGATCAGCGGAAACCATGATTCGGACGAGCGGCTGAATTTTGGAAGCAGCTTGTTTGAGGCAAATGATGTGCATATTGCCGCCAAATATCAGGGGGAAATGTTTCATCATGTAGTAGAAGATGCTTATGGAGCCGTACATATCTATCAGCTCCCGTTCGTGAAAGCATCGCAGGTGAAGCGTGCGTTCCCGGAGGCAAAGATCGAGACGTATGAGGATGCGGTGCGGGAGGTACTGGCACACGCAGAGATCGATCCTGCGCAACGGAATATTTTGGTTGCACACCAGTTTGTATCGGGGAAGGGAAAAGATCCGGAACTGGGCGGCTCGGAGGGTGCATTGACGCAGCATGTTGGAACGGTAGAGAAAATCGGGTACGACTGTTTCGATGCATTTTGTTATGTGGCACTTGGACATATCCATTCCTCGCAGAGTGTCGGCAGAGAGGAAGTGCGGTATGCCGGTTCCCTGCTCAAATATTCTCTGTCAGAGGCTGGTCCGGTGAAGCAGATTCCGGGCGGCGTGCGCGAGCGGGATGGAGCAAAGCAGGTGCCAATCGTGACAGTGGATGGAGAAGGACAGGTGACGATCGAGCTGGAGAAGCTTGTTCCGCTGCGGGATCTCATTCATATCCGGGGAACATTTACAGAGATTGTAAAGGAAGAAAATCAAATCGAACATACAGAAGATTTTGTTTATGTAACGCTGACGGATGAGGACATTGTCCCGGATGCAATGCGGATCATGCGACAATATTATCCGAACACGATAAAGCTGGATTATGATAATTCCCGTACGCGAGAACTTTCACATGTGGATGTGGTACAGGCAACACAGAGCCGGTCATATGAGGAGCTGATCGGTGATTTTTATAAGCAGATGTATGGCGCCCAGATCAGCGAAGAGGAAATGGATATGATGAAGGACGTTGCGAAGGAGGTGGGAATCTATGAAGCCGACTAAATTGGTAATGCAGGCGTTTGGGGCGTATGCAGAGCAGACGGAGATTGATTTCACCCAGTTTGAGGAGAAAGGTCTGTTCCTGATTTGTGGAGATACAGGTGCAGGAAAAACAACGATCTTTGATGCAATCAGCTATGCGCTTTATGGAGAAGCGAGCGGAAGCTACCGCGATACGAAGAATCTGAAAAGTGAGTACGTGGATAAGAAAGTGGAAAGCTTTGTCGATTTTTATTTTACGCATCAGGGCAAGGATTATCATGTGTGCAGAAAACCGAGCTTTAAGTATACCAACCGAAATGGTAAACCGGATGAACAGGCGGAAAAGGTGATCTTCTATCAGCCGGATGGAACAACGCTCGAAGGTGCGAAAAACGTTGATGGAACGAAAGAGAAGCCAGGCGCGATACCACAGCTTCTGAATATGGATGCTGGACAGTTTATGCAGGTTGCGATGATCGCGCAGGGAGAATTCTGGAAGCTGTTAAATGCAAAGACAAACGAACGTACAGAGATTCTGCGAACAATCTTCCAGACCGATGCCTATAAGAAACTGGAACTGAAACTGAAAAATCGTATGGATGTAAGTTTTGCCGCGCGTAAGGAAAAGGAGCAGAGCATCTCCCAGTCGTTCCGTGAGGTAAAGGTGGAGCCGGCGGAGATTTCAGAAGGGATATCTGGAATTTTGGAAGAGGACTTGGCGGAGGATTCGCAAGAACAACCGCAGTCGGTGGCACAGCGTATCTGTGACTTGCAGGAGAAGCTGCAGGACAGCAAAGCGGTGTGGAATATCGAGGAAATGCTTACGTTGCTGCAAGCTGTGATCGGGGAAGATACAGAAAAAGCAAAGCAAAAAGAAACTGTACTTGCACAGGCGGAAGAGGAATTACAGAAATTACAGGGCGCACTCGTATCGGCAAAGGATAACAACGCAATTTTAGAGCGGTATGCACGGACGAAGGAAGAGCAGGAAGTATTAGAATCACAAAAGGGATTATTTGAAGAACGAAGGATACAGCTTGGTCGCACGAAGCAGGCAACCTATAAAGTAAAGCCGGAGTATGATGCGTGGGTCGCAAAGGAATGTGAATGGGAACGGACAAAGCAGCTTATCAATGAGGGAGAGCAGGCACTTGCAGATTGTCAGATGCGTGCTGGCAAGGCAGATGCTAAGGTAAAAGATACGGAGACGTTGCACCCGGAAGCGGAACAATGCCAGAGGCTTGTCGATAAGGTGCGCGAGGAAGAACCACGTTACAAAGAGCGGGAAATGCTGCAACACGAACTTGGACAAATCCGGTTACGGCTTGCCGCACAGGAAGAGCAGGAAGTCGCACTTGGAACAGCGGAACAGACGTTACAGAAGCGGATTGGAGAGCTGCAGGAGCAGCAGGCAATGTGGAAGGAAGAGCCACAGCAACTTGTGCAGGCACAGGCGGCGCATGATAAACTGCTGGACAGCCAGAAAAAGACAGAATCTATTGCGAAGAATCTGATTCCTGCATGGAGACGGAAGCAGCAGGAGTTAGAGGAAGCACAGCGCGAATACCGGAAAATGCAGGATGCGTATGAGTCTGCGAAGGAAGCATTTACCCATGCAGACAGACTTTATCGGGCGAATCTGGTAGGAATTCTGGCAAGTGATCTGGCAGAGGGCGAACCGTGTCCGGTGTGTGGAGCTACGCATCATGAGAAGCTCGCGACGCTGGTTGAAGCATCTGTGACGGAGGAACAATGCAAAGAATTAAAGGCAGTGGAAGAGAAAAAACTGGATGCTTTTAATCAGGCAACTGCCAGCGCTTCGTCTTTGTGGGCAGATGTGCAGGCAAAGGAGCACCAGATAAAAGAGGAGATACGGGGATGCATGACACCTGAGTTTATCGGTGGTGTTGAGGCATTAGAGGAATTGATTGCAATCTTCGAGAGACAGCGGACAAAGCTGGTGGATGCTGTTGCGCAAAGCAGAGAGCGGCTGGATACATTACAGCAAAACTGTGAGAAGCTACGCGAGGTGGAAGCTATACTTGCACGTGCACAAGGGACAGAGATGGCGCGGCTTGCAGAGCAGCGAAAGTCGCTTGTAGAGGAGCGACAATCGCTTATTGCGAAGCAGGCAGCTTCACAGGCAACCTTAGCGGCATTACAGACATTATCGTATCCGGATTGGGAAGCCGCCATGCAGGCGGGGAATGATGCACTGGCACGTGTGACGGAGATTCAGACAGCACTTGATACAGCAGCGAAAGAAAAGAAATCCGCAGATGAGGCGGTAGCACGTGTACAGGCGTCCATAACAACGCAGAAGCAGGCACTCGAACAGCAAAAGTCTGATGCGCAGATGTTAAAACAGCGATTAAATGAGAAGCTGACGGCATGTCAGTTTGCATCGGTAGAGGAAATGCAGGCGCAGGTGGCAACCGATGAAGAGATACATGCGGAGGAAACGAAACTGGCAGATTATGACAAAAAGGTAACGGAGGTTGCCGCCAGACTGTCACAGTTAGAACAGGAGCAGGATGCCAGACATCGGACGTTGGTTGATCTCGAACAGTTACAGCAGGAGCATACAAGCAAACGTGTACAGGTGGAAACACTTCGAACGGCTTTGCAGGCGATTACATTCCGTATGCAGAATAACTGCGAGAAACAACAGAATATCCGGGCACAGCAGATGGCATACGAGAAAGCAAAGAAGGAAAATGATACGAGTTACCGGTTGTACATGCTTGTATCCGGGCAGACAAGAAACGGAAAGATTACGTTTGAGCAGTATATTCAGGCAGCAGGCTTTGACAGCATTCTTCAGGCGGCAAACCGGCATCTGCTTCCGATGAGTGACAACCAGTTTCAGTTGTACCGACAGACGAATGCGGTTGGAAAACAGACCAATACATTTCTGGATCTGGAGGTGCTGGATATCAGCACAGGAAAACGCCGCCCGGTTGGAAATCTGTCAGGCGGCGAAAGTTTTAAGGCATCGTTATCTCTGGCGCTTGGCTTGTCGGATACAATTGCGGAAAATCGAGGCGGTATCCAGATGGATGCACTGTTTGTCGATGAGGGCTTTGGTACGTTGGATTCAAAGTCGCTGGAGGAGACAAAGGATGCGTTACTCAGCATGTCAGGAGAAAATAAGCTGGTCGGTATCATTAGTCACCGGGATGAACTGATGGATATTCCACAGAAGCTGCGCGTCACAAAGGGCAGAGGCGGCAGCCGGATTCAGATGGAACTGTGAAACTCGATCGTGTAAGTGTGCACGGCTTCGGCGTTTGCATCCAATCTCTGCTCGCCCGGCTTTTCACTCAGATCTCCGGTGAAATCCATGTTATCGGTACGTCCAATCCAAGGCTCTAAGCAGACATATGGACCATCCGGTTTCGACCAGATTCCGACGTATGGGAAGTCTGTGCAGGTAAGTGTGACAAATGGCTTCTTGTCCGCATCAACTAGCCCCACGCTAGGAAGCTGTCCGTCTTCGAAGACCAGCGCGTCCTTGTCAAACAGCGTATCTGTGACAGGCACATATGCACTGCCAGCAGCGTTGAATGGATAACGCTTACGCGTATCGGCAAGTCCGGAACCGGCTGCATCGAGCAGGAGATAGTGTCGTGGATTTGCATCCGGCAGGGCGATGGAGTATTCGCTCCGCGCATGTCCCGGTGCAATCTGGAATCCCGGATGTCCGCCGATGGAATATAGCATCTCATCAGAACCAAGATTTTTCACGGTCCATGTGACGTGCAGGAGACGTGGATTTTTTGCATCGAAGCGGTGTGTGATCAGCAGTTCAAATTCAAATGGATAGATCTCCAGTGTCTCATCCGAGTACACAAGCTTGTGTGTGATCGAATCAGTGGTTTCCTCGATGCAGGTGAATTCCGCATCGCGCGCGAAACCATGCTGTGTCTTCATGGTGTAGGTATTTCCGTTGTAACGATAGGCACCGTCCTTCACCTTTCCTACAAATGGGAACAGCACCGGTGCGTGACGGTTCCAGACTGCCGGATCGGCACACCAGATCCGTTCGAAATCCTGTGCCTTATCGTAGACACTTGTAAGCTCGGCACCGTGGTCGGACACTGTGACTTTCAGATAATCATTTTCAATCGTATGTAACATGTGTGATACCTCCTAAAACAAATTCTCTTTCGTCAACATCTCGTCGACAATACTCAAAATCGTGTTAAGTTCATAGCGGAATCGCTGGCGTGCCTCTTCAAGGAACTGATCATTCTTTTTATATTTGCCAAGCTCGAATGCGTCAGTGCCATTATTCAATGCGAGCGTCACGATGCCCTGATTAAACTCAATGTTCGTATAGCCATTTACGATCATATCCGCCTGCACGATATGCTCCATAAACTGCGGTGTCAGAATGTAGAACGCAAGCTGTGGATCGGATGTGTCAACCTTGAACTGCTGGTTGAACTGTGCATTTTCTGTCTCAATCGTATTCCGGTCGATGTTAAACAGATCGGCGGCACCGTTGATGATGCCGGAGAAAAATCCTTTCTCCTTGCGCGGATTTTTGCGCTCGCGGATGCGCACATAACCATTTAACGGTTGGCGCAATGCCAGATTGATGACAGGACCGCGGAACACCGTGTAGTAGGAAGTGGTTGTGTTGCCATCGCTGTCAGTGCTTTCCTGTTCCACCTCAAGATGCAGGTCGCAATAGGTGATCGGCACACCGCGGTAGGTTCCGCTGATATAGTCGGAGCCGCTGCACCGGTCGTAGTTTGGCAGGACACCACAATGCTCCAGAAAGTCCTTGGTGAAATACTGGTTCGGAATGTATTGCTCAATCGCGATGCGTTCTGCGAGGATCTCTCTGACGACGGATTGTCCGACCAGATCTTTCATCTGATTCTGCTGATCGCTCAGACGCTCCAGATATTTCGCGGAAAGGACGATACCGATGACACCAACCAGAATGATGCAGATGCCAAGCACGGTATTGCCCGACTGGATCGTCGAGATACCAGCCATAATGATTCCCATAGAAATGATAAATAAAATAGGAATCAGGATAAATCCGATCCGCTGTTTTTTCTGGTTGGATGCGATCTGGGATAGAAGCTGTTTATCGTTTGGGTTTGCCATAGTTTGTAATATACCTCGATTCGTCTAAAATAAATTTTCTTTCGTTAGAATCTCGTCGATGATGCTCAGGATATTCTGGAATTCATTGCGGAAACGCAGTCTGGTTTCATCCAGACGGGATTTGTTCCAAAGTGTCTTTGTGAGCTCAAAAGAATTTTTTCCGTTATTCAGTGCCAGCGTGACTTTGCTGTTCTGAAATTCAATCTTCGTGTAGCCATTTACCTTCTCATCCGCGGCAACAATGTGCTCCATAAATTGTGGGGTGAGAATATAGAAGGCAAGCTCATCATCGGAAGTGGTCACCTTGAACTGCTGGTTGAATGGATCACTTTCCATCTCGACCTTGTTCTGGTTTATGCCGAGAAGTTCTGCTGCACCGCTGACGATACCAGAGAGAAAACCGCTTTCCTTGCGTGGATTCTTACGTTCGCAGATACGCACAAAGCCATTGATATTGGTCTTCGTGTCAAGCGTGATGACATGTCCGAGGAAGTTTGTGCGGTAACGCGTTCTTTTCCGCCCGTTTTTATCCCGGTAGGTATCCTTGTACTGCAGATGCAGATCGCAGAAAGTAAATGGAACACCACGATAAGTGCCGGACACATAATCAGAGCCGGAGATACGATCGTAGTCTGGAAGAATGTTGCAGTTTTTCACGAAGCCTGGGTTGATATATTCGTTTGGTGCATATTTGTCAACCTGTATCTTCTCTGCCAGAACATCCCGGATGATATATTCGCCAAGCGCATCTTTTAGTTTCTTTTGCTGCTTGTTGACGCTTTTTCCAATCAGAATAAAAAGCACAATGCATAAGATGCCGAGTGCAATGATGCCAATACCGCTTGCCACACCGTTTCTTCCCCAGCGCATGGCACCCCACAGAATCAGTGCCGGGATTGCGAGAAATACAAGTGGATGAATGAAATTCAAAAAACGGATCGCTCTTTGCTTGCCCGAAATTTGTGAGATGATCTGATGATCGTTCAGGTTTGTTGTCTGCATAAGCATTTCCCCCTTTGTACAATATGAAATATTATACCATAGAAGCAAAGGCATATAATATCAAAAAATGAAAAAAAGTACTTGACGATTATTTTTAATAGGACTAGTGTGACGGTAAACAAAGAGCAAATGCTGAGAACAGAACAAGGTTTTCGAAAGGAAATACTTCAGAGAGATGTCGGTTGGTGTGAGACAGTGTAGGATTTCGAAAATTATCCTCTGCGAGCAGTGCACTGAATTCCTTATAGGACATTAGGTGTCACCGGTTTTCTACCGTTACATAGAAGCTTATTTCACAGATGAAATGTTGAGATGATGCAAATATATCGATATGCGATCTGTAGGATGAGAATGAGTGGTCGCATATGCGGCAAATAAAGTGGTAACGCGGAAGTTTCAAATCTTCGTCTTTATTGTCTTTCCAGGAGTTATTCCTTGGCGACACAACCGATACATCCAAAATGCCTGTATGGCAGAAAATTTTGACTAACAAATATTTCGCAACTGTGGTAACATTATTCTTTGGATATTTACTGACACTCGGTGGATATACTAATGTATGGCCTTTGTTCGGTTCTGCAAACCAGTTGCTTGCAGCACTTGTATTGATCGCACTTGCTGTATTCTTAAAGACAACCGGAAGAACCGGCTGGACACTGTACGCACCAATGTTCATCATGCTTTGTGTTACATTTACAGCATTGGTACAGAAGACAATCGCACTTGTAAAGAATATTGCCAGCGGAAATGCAACAATGCTGGTTGATGGATTGCAGTTTATCGTCGCAATCTTGCTGATGGTACTTGGTGTGCTGGTTGCATTTAGTTGCTTGAAGAAGCTGTTCACGAAGAAAGCAAAGGCTGAAAATTAAATCAAATTTTTAACTTTGGAAGGAGACACAGGATGTGTACAGCGGCAACGTATAAGACGAAGGATTTTTATTTTGGACGGACACTTGATTATGAGTTTTCGTATGGCGATGAGGTGACGGTGACACCGCGGAATTTTTGTTTTCAGTTCCGGCATATGGGTGAAGTGAAGACGCACTACGCGATGATCGGAATGGCGTATGTGGCAGATGATTATCCACTTTACTATGATGCTGTGAATGAGAAAGGACTTGGCATGGCAGGCTTGAATTTCGTCGGGAATGCGAAGTATCAGGATGTGCAGGCAGGTCGTGAGAATGTGGCACAGTTTGAATTTATCCCTTGGATTTTAAGTCAGTGTGCAACGGTGCTTGAAGCGCGCAAAGCATTAGAGAAGATGAACCTCGTTGGAACGCCATATAGTGAGAAGCTGCCATGTGCATCGCTGCATTGGATCATTGCAGATAAGGATGCATCTATCGTGGTAGAGTGTATGGAGGATGGTTTGCATGTCTATGACAATCCGGTCGGCGTGCTGACAAACAATCCACCATTTCCGGTGCAGATGTTCATGCTGAACAATTACATGCATGTATCACCAAGTCAGCCGGAGAATCGCTTCGCAAAGGAACTGCCGCTTGTAACGTACAGCCGAGGCATGGGCGGACTTGGACTTCCGGGCGATCTTTCGTCAGCATCGCGGTTTGCAAAGGTGGCATTTACGAAGATGCATGCGATCTCCGGTGAGTCAGAGGCGGAGAGCGTGAGCCAGTTCTTCCATATATTAGGTTCGGTTGAACAGCAGCGTGGCTGTTGCGAGGTTGAGCCGGGGAAATATGAAATTACGATCTATACGTCCTGTGTCAATGCGGACAAGGGAATTTATTATTATACAACCTATGAGAATCATCAGATTCAGGCGGTGGATATGCACCGGGAGGATTTGGATGGAGCTGCGCTTCTCCGGTATCCGCTCATCAATGAGGAGCAGATTCATGTGGTGAATTAAGGAGCGGAGTTACAGAAGTAGTCTGTCTGTTTTTGTGGTAGATAGAGTTTGAGGCAGTCGATGAGAGTCGACTGCCTTTTTTGTGGGTTTATGTGGTGGGTTGGGTAGAAAGTTGGAAAAACGGAAAAATTATGCAAAACAGAAAATTAAGGGTTGACAGTTTGTGCATAATACGCTAACATAACGGTGTTATGTACAACATATCACAGACAAAAGGAGCGAGTAAAGTGGAAAAGGAAACACGGGAGAAGCTGCTGGCGAGTGCCAAGCAGGAATTCTTGGAAAAAGGATATCAGGGAGCCTCGCTTCGATCAATCTGTAAGAATGCAGGAGTGACGACAGGCGCGCTGTATTTCTTCTTTCAGGATAAGGAAGATTTGTTCGCGGCGATTGTGGAGCCGACGCTGGCGCAACTGAAACAGATGCTGGAGCAGCATATGCGGCAGGAACTTATGGAACTGCAACAGCTTCCGGGCGCAAGAGAAGATAACATGCAGGATGATATGTTTGCAGGGACGCAGGTGATTCACCTACTGTATGCGAATTATGATATGTTCACACTGATTCTGACGAAGAGTCAGGGATCACGGTTTGAGAACTGTGTCGATGAATTCGTAGCAATCATGGAGAAAGGGTATCAGATCTTTGCAGCCGAACAGGCAAAGATGCTAGGCGTGGAGCCACCGGATGAATACACGCTACATTGGGTGGCACATGTGCAGATCAATGCATTTTCTCACTTGCTGTTGCATGAGAAGGATGAGCAGAAGGCACTCAAGCATATGGAGCAGGTTATGAATTATCTGCTGGGCGGATGGAACGCCATGTTCCAAAATCAGTAAAGGAAAAAAGCTATGTATGCATGGATATGCCGCATAGCTTTTTATAGGATAGATACATAACGGTGTTATGCTGGACGCAATATATAAAAGGAGACTTAAGGCCGATATTCGTAAAAGGTAATAGAGAAAATGTCATAATACTGTTTGTAACTATAAGAACATAATTGTTTTATAAGTTAGTGTTATCAAAACATAACAATGTTATGTAAGGGAGAAGATACAAATAAAATACAAGGAGGATCAAGAGGATGTATGTTGAGGTATCAGATGTAAAGAAAAGCTACGGTGAGGGCGGCAGCTATATGCAGGTATTGAAGGGCGTGTCGGTCGGTATCGAGAAGGGAAAGATGTGTGTCATTCAGGGAACGAGTGGTTCCGGTAAATCCACATTGCTGAACTGTATCGGTGGACTGGATGTCGTTGATTCCGGTTCGATTCAGGTTGACGGACAGGAGATGGTTGGACTGAAGATGGACGCCTTGTCTGATTATCGTAGAGATTATCTTGGATTTATCTTCCAGTTTTACAATCTGGTTCCAAACCTTACCGTGCGCGAGAACATTCAGGTATGTGAGTATCTGACCGATCAGCCGTTAGATATGGATGAGCTTCTGGATGTGCTTGGACTGACCGAGCATCAGAACAAATTCCCATCCCAGTTGTCCGGTGGACAACAGCAGCGTTGTGCGATTGCCCGTGCACTCATCAAGAATCCGAAGCTTCTGCTTTGCGATGAGCCAACCGGAGCACTGGATTCCAAGACATCCCGTGACATCCTCATTTTGCTGGAGAAGATCAATGCGCAGTATGGCACAACGATGATCATCGTCACACATAACAATGCAATCAAGGATATGGTCGATCAGGTTATCATCCTGAAGGACGGACAGATCAAGAAGAATTACTGCAACGAGACGAAGGTACCGGCAGCGGAATTGGAGGATTTGTAAGATGCAGAAAGTATTACGCAAAAGAATTTTCAGAGATTTCAAAGAGAATCTGCCGCGTTATCTGGCACTCGCATTTTTGCTGATTCTCAGTATGTATATGGTTGTGAGTATTGTTGGTTCGGCAGAGACGATCATGCGCGGCACGACAGCCGAGGCGGAGAAGCAGAACGTCGAAGATGGTCAGTTTTCCCTCTTTGTTCCGATGAAGGAAAGCGAGTGGGACACATTGACCGATAAGGGAATTACATTGGAGAAAATGTTTTTCTTAGATTATGTTGTCGATGGGGATAAGACACTTCGCGTATTCAAGAATCGTACCGAAATCGATACGATCGCGATTCATGAAGGTAAGCTCGCGCAGGCGGACGATGAGCTTGTGCTTGAGCGGAAATATGCAGAGAAAAATGATATACACGTAGGAGATACAATTGTTCTTGGTGACCGTACATATAAAGTAAGCGGTATCGGCACGGTACCGGATTACGACAGCCCCTTGAAATCACTCAGCGACACAAGCTGTGACAGCCTGAACTTCGGCTTGGCATTTGTGACAGATGAGGTGTACACGACACTTCAGAAGGAAGGCAAGAGCGCAAAGTCCGAGGAATACTATTACGCATACAAGTTAAATGATGCGATGACTGATGATGAATTAAAGGCAGAGTTGAAGAAACTTTCCTTCTCCTCCGACGATGTGGCAGATGTGTATTTTCAGGAGTACTGGGATCGGACACTTGGCAGAGAAGATGAATTCCGCGATGGAATTAACGAGCTTGCCGACGGTGCCAAGGAGCTTGCCGATGGATTGTCAGAACTGACAGACAATAATCACGATCTCCAGAAAGCAGCCGATCAGGTATTTGCCGCTTATCTCGAACAGGCAAACAGCAAGCTTTCCGCCTATGGAGTTGAGACTCTGACTGCAGATAATTTCGAGGCGGTATTAGATAAGCAGATTCAGTCTACAAGCAATGCGATGCTGCAGCTTGGACTGGTCAATGCGAAGAGTGAATTACAGAAGCTGAAAGCATTTTCGGATGGTATCTATGAATATACCGATGGTGCCGCGGACGCAGCTGACGGTGCGGCTGATGTACAGGATGGCGTGCAGGAATTGAAGGATGAGACAGAGGATATGCTCGACGAGATCTTCAACGCCGATGCGGATAATCTGCTGTTCTTCGTAACTGCGGAGGATAATGTGCGTATCCATGCAGCCGGCGATGATGTGGAGATGAACAAGACGATCGGTATGATCGCAGGCGTTCTGCTCCTTGTGTTGATCGCTTATGTGCTTTCTGTATTTGTTGTACATTCCATCGATCAGGAAAGTGCCGTGATTGGTGCCCTCTATGCACTTGGTGTGAAACGGAAGGATCTGATGAAGCATTACATCCTGCTTCCAACGCTGATCTCGTTTATCGGTGGCACGATCGGAACGATCCTTTCGTATACGAAGATTGGTGTGCAGTATCAGATGGCGGACCCATATAATTATTATTCTCTGCCGGATATATCTGTGCAGGTACTGCCTTATACGATCGTGTATGGAGTAGTCGTACCACCAATTGTATGTCTGATCGTGACAAGCCTTGTTATCCGCAAGCGTCTGTCCCGCCCGGTATTGACACTGCTTAAAAATGAGCAGAAGGTTGCAAAGGGCAAGGACGTGAAGCTTGGAAATATGAAGTTCATGAAGCTGTTCCGTATCCGTCAGATCCTGCGTGAGAGACGGACTGCACTTACTGTAGTATTTGGTATGTTTGTAAGTATTCTGCTGCTGGTAATGTCCATGGAGATCTATGTATATTGCCGTGCGGTACAGGATGATTATGTCGCAGATACGAAATTTGAATATATGTATACCTATAAATATCCGGGCGAGGAAGTGCCGGATGGCGGCTACGAAGCTTACGCAAAGACATTGAAGAAGGAAATCTATGGATATAACTTCGATGTGACAGTGCTTGGCATCAAGGAGAACAATCCGTTCTTCGATGTGACACTTTCGGATTCCGCAGACAAGGTAACAATTAGTTCATCCATTTCCTATAAATACGGACTGAAAAAGGGTGATGTGATTACGCTGAAGGATGAGGAAAATGGAAAGATCTATGCATTTGAGATTGAGGCAGTGACACAGTATGCTCCAAGCTTTATGGTGTTCCTTCCATATGATAAGGCACTTGACCTGTTCGGTGAGCAGGATGATTACTATAATGTCGTATTTGCAGATCATGATCTGGGTGTCGAGGGCGGACGTCTGTATTCGACGCTGACACGTGACGATGTGAAGAAAGCAGCCGGAATCTTCTCTGACCAGATGCGCTCTATGATCATTACGATCGGTGCGGTATCCGCTCTGATCTTCGCGATTGTCCTGTATCTGATGATGAAGGTTATGATTGATCGTTCTTCATTCAGCATTGCGCTGATCAAGATCTTTGGTTACCGGAACAAGGAAGTTAAGAAGATGTACTTAGATGGAAACTTCTATATCGTACTGATCGGTGCACTTGTTTCGATTCCACTTGCGAAGGTACTGCTTGATGCGGTGTATGAGCCACGGTTCGTACCGAACATCGCGTGTGGTGTTGACAAGTCCTTCCCGGCATGGCTGTATCTGGCGATGTTCGCAGGTGTGCTTGTATTGTACTTCATTATCAACCATTTGCTTGTGCGAAAGATAAAACAGATGCTGCCAGCCGAAGTGCTGAAGAATCGCGAGTAAAATGAGAAAAAACGCATGTATCTCCATTGAGAAGCATGCGTTTTTTTGGTACAATATACACATCTAAATTATGATACGAAAGGGAAATACAATATGGGATTTTTAGAAGGTAAAGTAGCAATTATTACAGGTGGCGGACGTGCGGTTTTGAGTGACGGAAGCTGCGGTTCGATCGGATATGGAATCGCAACTGCCTATGCGAAGGAAGGTGCAAACCTTGTCCTGACCGGACGGAACGTGCAGAAGCTCAGTAATGCAAAAGAAGAGATCGAACGCAAATATGGTGTCAAGGTACTTCCGGTACAGGCAGATGTAAGCTCCGGTTCTGACAATGAGGCAGTTGTGGCAAATGTTGTAAAGCAGACAATCGATACATTTGGCAGAATCGACGTGCTGATTAACAACGCGCAGGCTTCGGCTTCCGGTGTGACGATCGCTGATCATACAACCGCACAGTTTGACCTTGCAATTTATTCCGGACTTTATGCAACCTTTTATTATATGAAAGCATGCTATCCATATCTGAAGGAGACGAAGGGCACTGTGCTCAATTTTGCATCGGGTGCCGGCTTGTTCGGAAACTTCGGACAGTGTGCCTACGCTGCAGCGAAGGAAGGTATCCGTGGACTGACAAGGGTGGCTGCAACCGAGTGGGCCGCCGATGGCATCAATGCAAATGTTGTATGTCCGCTTGCATGGACTGCACAGCTTGAGAATTTCGAGAAAGCATATCCGGATGCATTCAAGGCGAATGTCCATACGCCGCCGATGGGGCATTTTGGTGATGTGGAAAAGGAAATCGGACGTGTATGTGTACAGCTTGCATCGCCGGATTTCAAGTATATGAGTGGTGAGACCCTGACACTTGAAGGAGCACTTGGTCAGAGACCATAGACGAGAAATAAAATCGTGAAAAATAACTGTGACGAAGTTCGATAATTGTTCAAATAATTTTCAAATAGAATTGACAGTTGCCACATAATTCGCTATGATTTGTCATTGAAGAGATGAGTACTGGTGAGGAGTCATGTATGAGACGATATACAGATCACAAGCGAATTATTGTGGCAATTTTGATAATAGCCTTAAGCTTATTGTGCATATTTCATGATAATGAAGCTATTTCAGGTGCAGAGTGTACAAAACGTGCAGGCTTACAGAAGTCGCAGACCATTTCTGATACGACACTGCGGAAATTAGAAGGAACAGAGATTTTTGATACTAATTTTACTGCCAAAATGCGGACATCAGAGCAGCTTGAGCGGATGAAAATCAATCGGAGGAATGGATGCTCTGTTTCGTATCTGGCATGTCTGGCCATGCATCGACAGATGCGGAGTCTGTCTGTTGGTATTCCGGAAATGCTGGTGCAGAGTGATCTGACACCGAGGTATTCTGTTATTTTGTATTTACATCGTTCTGACGGAAAAAAGTCCCATCTATTCGCATAACAAGATCGGGTTGTTATGCATAAAATGAAAATTGAATAGAAAGGACGTAAACTATGATTACATTAAAGGTAATAGGTCTTGGTGCGATTATTTCTTATGGAATCGCCTGCCTGATGAAGCTGACTATGGTTTGTATACAAGGATTCAGTAAGAAAGGGGAGGACGAGGAGAAATGAGTATCTTAGATCTTTTCCAAGGTATCGGCACGATGTTTGCGCAGTCACCACAGATTGCAATTGCGAGAGTTGTGTTGATCTTCTTAGGATTCTTATTGGTGTATTTAGGAGTGAAGGGAACGTTGGAGCCATTGATTATGGTGCCAATGGGACTTGGCATGTCTGCGGTCAACGCGGGTGTTTTGTTCCTCGGTGAAAATCAGATCGGAAACCTGATCATTGATCCACTGCTTTCGACGACCGATGAGCTGATGACATACATGCAGATCAATTTCCTGCAGCCGATTTATAACCTGACGTTCAGTAATGGATTGATCGCGTGTCTCGTATTTATGGGAATCGGTATCCTGTGTGATATCGGTTACGTGCTCGAACATCCATTTATCAGTATGACGATCGCGCTTTTTGCGGAAATGGGTACGGTTCTGACATATCCGATCGCGCGTGCGATGGGACTTGACGCTGGTTCTTCGGCAGCCGTTTCAATCATTGGCGGGGCAGATGGACCGATGGTGCTTTTTGCTTCGTTGAAGCTGGCACCGGAGCTTTTTGTGCCGATCTCGATCGTCGCGTATCTGTATCTGAGTCTGACCTACGGCGGTTATCCATATTTGATTAAGCTGCTGATCCCGAAGGAGCTGCGGGGAAAGCAGATTCCGAAGGAGAAGAAGGTGAGCAAGATCCGTCCAAAGGAGAAGATTGTATTTGCGGTGATTACGAATACGCTGCTTTGTCTGTTGTTCCCGGTTGCAGCACCGTTGTTTTTGAGCTTCTTCGTGGGAATCGTAATTCGCGAGACCGGAATCTCTGCGTACATCAAGATGATCGGAGAAAATTTCCTGTATTTTGCAACGTTCTTCTTAGGGCTTATGCTTGGAGTTCTGTGTGATGCAAGCACGCTTTTGGATGCAACGGTTGTGAAGCTTCTGATCCTCGGTATGCTGTCGTTGTTGCTGTCTGGAATTGGAGGTATCATTGGCGGCTATGTCGTATATTTCTTCAAGAAAGGAAAGTTCAATCCGACGGTCGGTATCGCAGGTGTGTCATGTGTGCCATCTACGGCAAAGGTTGCACAGAAAGCTGCTGCAAAGGCAAATCCGGCAGCATTTATTCTGGATTATGCTCTCGGCGCGAATATCTGTGGCGTTATCACAACAGCAATCCTGACCGGTATCTACATTACGTTACTTAGTTAAATCAATATCCCTTCTGTGCCAGAAGCAGTCGAAACACGCTCTGGTGCGGAGGGGATTCTTTTTGTTGAGACAGAGTTTTTATTTGACATGAAATATGATACATAATAGAATTGATTATAGATTTAGAAAGCTTGTAATAACATGAAGTTTTTGAGACGGAGGGAGATTATGACTGGAAATATGATAGGGTTTGTTATATGGGCGATTGTTGGTGTTATTATCATTGGTCTTGGCGTAAGAGCATATCTTTCAAAAAAAGTGGCTGGCTTTTGGGCAAACATAAGACCGATATCTGTAAATGATATAACGGGTTACAATCGTGCTGTTGGTAGGTTGTTTGTTATTTATGGAGTGATTTTCATTGCCTTGGGATTGCCATTGATTTCAGGACAGAATTCTCCATTTATTTTGCTTTCAGTATTGGGAGTGATGGTAGAAACGATAGTAATTATGGCGATTTATAGTTTGTGCATCGAAAGGAAGTATAAAGAGTTATGAAAATATTCTGCCCCTTTTAATCCTAAGCAATCAATATTTTTAAATATTCGTGTGCCTGCTCCTTTGAACAATTAGTGCTTCTTATAGCGATCCATTGCCATACCAAAAATAAAGTATTGCTGTAATAGTCAGCGAGTAATTCATTTGGAATGTCTTTTTGCGTTGCCTCTGGACAGGTTCTAAATATAAAGCGCATTTTATTGTTCAGAAAATTTCTGAAGCTGGAAAACATATATCCAACCTCGCTGTTATGCAAAAGAACCTTGTGTATAACAGCTTCATTTTGCTTTGTAAAATCATAAATTCGGTCAAAATAAAGGTACAACATTTCGTTTTCTTCGGCGTGATGATAATCACTAAATCCCACCTGCTCAGCAAGCGTCTGCCAACAGTAACCAAGCAAATCATATTTATCATCAAAGTAATTATAAAATGTCGCACGGGGATATTGTGCCGCTTCGCATAACTG
>CAVKUW010000093.1:0-8155 GCA_963659815.1 Butyricicoccaceae bacterium | reverse complement strand
GAGGTCCAGATGGGAGATAAGCTCGAGGCGTTTATCGTGGATCAGGATGGTCTGTATGACCTGATCATCCAGTTATTCTACAAGGAAGTTACCGAGTAGAAGTTGAATATGATATCCGGCCTTCGGGCTTGATATAAAGCCACATGTAATATTACGAAAGGAGGAATGTTCACAATGAAGAAGAGAATTATGGCAGCTATCGTCGCTGTTTCAGTTATGATGTTCGGTACAACTGCATTCGCTGCAGGAAGCCCGGAAGCAGGCTCTACAAAGGCCGACACAACTGTTGCAGCAGGACAGATCGCAGCCACTGAGGTTGAGGCTCCAACTGAGAGCGTTGACAGCATGGCTAAGACAACAACTGTTGAGACAGCCAGCGTAGATGTTAGAGCTGTTGGCAAGACAACTGTTGACGATGCTGTTGTTGCTACGAAGAATCTCCTGAATGACGTGAAGGCACTCGGCGATACACTTGGAAACAAGGATCTTGCTGATGCTGCCGGAATCGCAACAAAGTCTGTGAAGGCTACAGTACTTAGTGTTGTTAACCTTACATCTGCACTTAATGTCAAGGAGATCACTATCAAGAATGATGCCATCAAGGCAGGTAAGACTTACGCTGTTCTTCACTTCACAGATGGTAAGTGGGTAACACTTCCAGCAAAGGTGACAGCAGACAAGACTCTTTCATTCACGGTAGATAACTTATCACCATTTGCAATCGTTGAGATTGACGTTGTAGATAAGTCTGCAACTGCAAACGGATCAAATCCAGCAGCTACAACTCCATCTACAACAACACCTGCTGCTAATAACAAGGCAGATCAGGCAGCTTCTCCTAAGACTGGCGAGACAATGCCAGTAGCCGTACTTGCATTGCTTGTATGTGCTACAGGTGCAGTTGTATGCGCTAAGAAGAAGGAGAATTAATTACACAACTAGTTTTTAGTACATAAACATGAATTTAATGCATTAAAAATAACATGTGGTTGGGGGGACCGGCGACGGTCCCCTTGATAAAAATAATAAGCAGAAGTTATAGACAGAGAACACTATGAACGAGAAGAAACAAATCGAACAAACAAAAAGAACAGATACAAAACAACGGAATACAAGGACTACGAATCACACACAGCGCAAAAAGAAGAACGGCATCGCGAAGGTGCTGCTTCCGCTGTTTATCATAGGTATGCTTGTATGCGTGGCAATTATCGCCATGGATATGAGTAAGAAAAAGAAGGCAGAGGATACATACGGCGATCTTCAGGAGAGTGTCAATGTCACAACACAGGCAGATGGAACCGGTACAGCCGATGTTGCGACGGATGATGCGGCAGCGACAACCGAGGTGAATAAACTGCAGGAACTGGGTATTACGGTTCCAGACAAAAACCTCGACTGGGATGCGCTTCATGCACAGAATGCAGACATCTATGCATGGATCTATATTCCGGGAACCGAGATCGACTATCCGATCCTCCAGCATGCAACCGAGCAGGATTACTATCTCGATCACAACTTAGATGGAAGCACCGGTTATCCGGGATGCATCTATACACAGATCCGGAACAGCAAGGATTTCACGGATTTCGCGACGATCATTTACGGACATAACATGAAGGATGGAACGATGTTCCAGAACCTGCATAACTATGAGGATAAAACCTTCTTCGAAGAGAATCCGTACATCTATATCTACACACCGGATAAGGTGTTTGTATATCAGATATTTGCGGCAGTGACATTCCATGACCGGAATATCCTGCTTCAATATGATATGACGCTGACGAGTGGACGCGCTGGGTATATCAACGATATCCGGGCATGCAATGGCATGACTGACCAGTACAACGATGCCGTCACCGTCAACACGGAGAGCCACATCGTGTCACTCTCGACGTGTATCGGCGCAAGTCCGAACAACCGTTGGATCGTGAGTGGTGTACTGCTCAACTAGGGGAACATAAGATGCGTTTGATTTGCGGGAGAACAATAGAGCCCGGAAGCCAGACTGCTTATAAAATATACAGCGACAGGATGAAATGAAAATGGGAAAGACACAGAAGAACTTCAAAATCCAACATTGGCACATTGTAGCAGCTATGCTTATGATCTATGACATGGTAGTTGTAAATGGAGCATATGCTCTCGCACTCTGGGTGCGGTTTGACTGTCGGTTCTCGGCGATCGAGCTGCAATACTTAGAGGCATGGATCGAGTATATTCCGATCCGGACGATCGTGACACTCGCGGTGTTCCTGTGTATGAATATGTATAAGCGCATCTGGCGGTTCCTTGGCATCAACGAGCTGCTTCCGATGACGTATGCAGTCATGCTTGCAGGCGTTATCAATTTATTTGGAATCACGTTCCTGTTACAGCGGATGCCGATCTCCTATTATGCGCTTGGATTTGTGTTGGAATTTGTAGCAGTCATCGGAATCCGGTTCTCGTACCGGGTGCTTGTCACGGAACGTGGCAGGGCACATGGTAAGAACACGGAAAATGTTATGATCATCGGTGCCGGTTCCGCCGGGCAGATGCTGATGCGAGAGATCAACCGGTCATCAGAGTTAGACATGCGTGTGAAGTGCTTCATCGATGATAATGTGAACAAGAAGAGCCGTTATATCGAAGGTGTGCCGGTCGTCGGGACACGGGAAGATATCATGGCGATGGTGGAGAAATTCAAGATACAGCAGATCATCTTCGCGATTCCAAGTGCGAGCGTGGAACGCCGCCGGGAGATCCTCGGAATCTGCAATGAGACCGGCTGTGAGGTGAAGACCGTTCCGGGTATCTATCAGCTTGTCGATGGTGATGTGAAGGTCAGTCAGCTAAGGCCGATCTCCATGGAAGATCTGCTTGGACGTGAACCAATTCGGACAGACCTTGCCAGTGTGACGGGGTATGTCGAAGGAAAGCGGATCTTAGTAACCGGAGGCGGAGGCTCCATCGGCAGTGAGTTATGCCGGCAGCTTGCAGCCAGCCGTCCAGCGCAGCTGATCATCTTCGATGTCTATGAGAATAACGCCTATGACATCGAACAGGAACTGCGCCATGATTATCCAAATCTGAAATTAACTGTCCTGATCGGATCTGTGCGTGACAGCCGCAGAATCAATCAGGTATTCGAGACATACAAGCCGCAGATCGTGTACCATGCGGCGGCACATAAGCATGTACCGCTCATGGAAGGAAGCCCATGTGAGGCGATCAAGAACAACGTGTTCGGCACGTATAAGACAGCACTTGCTGCGATCCGGAATCATTGCGACCGCTTCGTCCTGATCAGTACCGACAAGGCAGTGAACCCAACGAATATTATGGGTGCAAGCAAGCGTATGTGCGAGAAGATCATCCAGTCGATGGACATGATCCAGCGAAATGGTACCTATCATCTGATTGAATACACCGGACATGGGGAAGGGGAAGATGATATCGCATTGCGTGAGGTTGCTGCAACGGACGAACATTGGACAGAGTTCGTCGCTGTCCGCTTCGGAAATGTGCTCGGCAGTAACGGTTCCGTGATTCCACTCTTCCAGAAGCAGATCGCACATGGCGGTCCGGTTACGGTGACACATCCGGATATCATCCGGTATTTCATGACCATCCCGGAGGCGGTCAGCCTAGTTCTTCAGGCAGGTGCCTATGCGAAGGGTGGCGAGATCTTCGTGCTTGATATGGGAGAGAGCGTGAAGATCGATACATTAGCCAGAAACCTGATCAAGATGTCCGGACACAAGCCGGATGTCGACATCAAGATTGAATACACCGGCCTTCGTCCGGGTGAGAAGCTCTACGAGGAGAAACTCATGGCGGAGGAAGGCTTGCAGAAGACAGAGAACAAGCTGATCCATATTGCAAAGCCGGTAGATTTCGAGTATCAGGCATTCTTAGATGGGCTGCAGAAACTGCATCACAAAGCAAATGACAATGAGGAAGATCTGCACGATATCGTGAAGCAGCTCGTCCCGACGTATATCGGGGAGCATGCGTAGAAACGTGTGGGTTGGATAGATATATAGTTTCAACGATGGTTACAGAAGGATTCACAGCACAAACAATCGTCGCCGCGTGCGCGTTGTGGAAGGTGTGAGGATATACGAAAGATGCAGGCATGTTTTATATATGGAAGCGTGACTGTATTGAGAAATAGGAATCGGGTGCGAAATTTTGATTTGCGTTCCCGGATGGCGAAGCACACCCATTTTTGAGGAAAGGATGTCGTATCATAAGCCGTATGCCGTATATGGATGCGTATGTATTCAACCATATACAATGTATTGGAACTAAGATGTACTAGATGTTCTAATAAACAATTATAAAACGGACGCCACCGCAGGCAATTCGCCATCCATGGCTCAGTGCCTGCTTGGTTGAACATCGTGTTCAAACATGGCTGAAAAAGAATAGAACATCAAGTACATCTAAGTTCCAAACATATCGTATATGTTATGAATACATACGCATCCATATATGGCATACGTATGATACGAATCGCATACCTTCGTATGCGATGTGAGAGAAGAGATATGTACTATGTAATTTGGACCTTGACGGGAAAAGAGAATATTGTGCGTGATGAGATTCTGGCGCAGATGGGAACGGAATATAACAGCCGGATTCATATTCTGACGCGGGAGCGCAAGCAGAAGTATCGTGGCGAATGGCAGATCCGGAAAGAGAAACTCTTCCCGGGATATCTCTTCATGGACTTAGATGCTGCTCAGATCGAACCAGTGCGCGAAGCACTCCGCCGTGCGACAGAGCACGCCAAGGTCATACGGACTGGCGAGGAACTCTACCCGATTCATGAAGAGGAAGAAAAACTCTTGCGCAGACTGACAGGGAATACGACGAACGTCGCGGTATCAGTCGGTGTGATCGAAGGAGATAAAATCATCGTGCGGGAAGGCCCGCTTATCGGCATGGAAGGCATGATCAAGCACATCGACCGGCACAAGCGGATGGCAGTGCTGGAAGTTGAGCTGTTCAACCGGGTGTCGGAAGTGAAGGTTGGACTGGAGATTGTGGAGAAAATGGAATCTGAGAGCAAATAGAAATTGCGAATCCTATGGTTGTAAAAGCGTTCTGGATGGGATAAAATAATAGTAACAATGTGGAGCCAAACAACCAAGAGGTGTGAATAAATGGGAAGATTCGTGAATCCGGACAACGCAGCATTTGCGGTGGCGGTAAATTCAGAAATATATATTGATAAAACAGGACTTCTGGAATATACGAACAAAGTGCTGAACACGAAACAGGCGATGATCTGTAACAGCCGTCCGAGGCGGTTCGGAAAATCTATCACAGCAGATATGCTGACGGCATATTACAGCAAAGGCTGTCAATCGGCAGACATGTTCGCTGGATATCAGATTGCATCAAAACCGGGGTATCAGACATATATGAACCAGTATGATGTGATTCATTTTGATGTGCAGTGGTGCATCACTCCGGCAGGAGGTGTCGAGAATGTTGTAGCATACATCAACCGGGAAACTACAAGAGAATTACAGGAGCAATACCCGGAGATCATAACGGATGATTCTATATCTTTGCCGGAAGCGATGTCGCGAGTCTATGCAGCAACCGGCAATACATTTATTGTTATTATAGATGAGTGGGATGTCCTGATACGTGATGCCGCTATGAATCAGGCGGTGCAGGAGGAATATATCAACTTCCTGCGAGGCATGTTCAAGGGCGTAGAGCCTACAAAATACTTAAGCCTTGCGTATCTGACAGGAATTCTTCCAATCAAGAGACTTCGCACACAATCGGCTTTGAATAATTTCGACGAGTTCACGATGCTTGCCGCTGGTCCGCTTGCACCATATGTTGGATTCACGGAAGAAGAAGTAAAAGAGTTGTGTGACCGTTATCATCGGGAGTTTGCAGAAGTACAGCACTGGTATGATGGCTACATACTTAACGGACATCATATCTATAATCCAAAAGCGGTTGTCAGTGTCATGTTGCAGGGAGAGTTTCAGAGTTACTGGTCACAGACCGGAACATATGAAATGATCGTGCCGCTTATCAACATGGATTTCGATGGACTGCGCACAGCTATCATAGAGATGTTATCCGGAGCTTCTGTTGAGGTTGAGGTGCAGAGCTTCCAGAATGACATGGTAAGCTTCGCGGGAAAAGATGATGTACTTACGTTGCTGATCCATCTCGGATATCTGGCGTACAATCAGAGAACACGGATGGCGTGGATACCGAATGAGGAGATACGGCAGGAATTTCTCTATGCGACAAAGAAAAAAACATGGAATGAACTGCGGGAGTTTGAAAATGCATCTATGGAACTGCTAGATGCAACGTTAGATATGGATGCAGGTGCGGTTGCAGAAGGAATCGAGAAGATTCACGCAGAGTATGCATCGGCAATTCAATATAATAATGAGAATTCGCTTACAAGCACGATCACAATCGGATATCTGGCAGCGGTACAATATTACTTCAAGCCAATCCGAGAATTCCCTACAGGCAGGGGATTCGCAGATATTGTCTATATACCGAAAACAGAATATGCAGGATCTTATCCAGTGTTGGTGGTAGAGTTGAAATGGAACCAATCAGCGGATACCGCAATCAAACAGATCAAAGAGAAGCGGTATGCAAAGGGATTTGAAGTGTACACAGGGGATATCCTATTGGTGGGAATTGACTATGATAAAAAAAGTAAGGAACACCAATGCGTGATTGAGAAAGTGGAGAAAGAATAGAGATACAATTAGATAAATATTGGAAACTGAGTGAGCAAAGAGTCTTAGAGCAATCTGAGGCTCTTTTTATAATGCCACAATTTAGGAGTTGAAAAGAAATGAAGATACCATTTTCTCCGCCAGATATGTCACAGGCGGAAATTAATGAAGTAGCAGAAGCGATTAAATCAGGTTGGATTACGACGGGTCCGAGAACAAAAGAGTTTGAACGACAGATTGCAGAATATATAGGTGTGAATAAGGCTGTATGCCTGAATTCACAGACGGCCTGTGGCGAGATGGCACTTCGCCTTCTTGGAATTGGAGAGGGGGACGAAGTTATCGTTCCTGCTTATACATACACAGCAAGCGCATCCATCGTATATCATGTTGGAGCAACTTTGAAGATGGTAGATGTACAAAAAGATAATCTGCAGATGGATTATGAAGCTTTGGAGTCTGCTATTACTGAGAAGACAAAAGCAATCATCCCCGTAGATCTTGGCGGTGTGCCATGTGATTACGACAGAATCTATGAAATTGTAGAGCGAAAAAAGAACATGTTTATGCCAGGTGGTAATACAGAACTGGGACAGAAAATACAGAAAGCACTTGGAAGAATCATGGTTTGCGCAGATACAGCCCATGCATTCGGAGCATCAAGAGGTGGAAAGAAGGCAGGAGCAATCGCGGATTTCTCAAGTTTTAGTTTCCATGCGGTAAAGAATCTGACAACCGCAGAAGGTGGTGCGCTCACATGGAGAAGTATAGCAGGTATAGATGATGAAGAAATCTACCATCAGGCACAGTTATATTCTCTGCATGGGCAATCAAAAGATGCACTTGCTAAGACACAGTTAGGCGCATGGGAATATGACATTGTAGGACCTTGGTATAAATGCAATATGACAGATATCATGGCAGCAATCGGGCTGGCGCAGATGAAACGCTATCCGGATATGCTTGCGCGTAGGAAAGAAATTATCGAAAGGTATGATGCGGCATTTAAACCATTGGGTGTTGAGACACTCCCTCATTATACAGAGAAATGGCAGAGCTCCGGGCATCTGTATATTACCAGAGTTCCGGGGATTAGTTCAGAAGAAAGACAGGAAATCATCGTGAAGATGGCGGAGGCTGGAATTGCGACAAACGTACACTATAAACCATTACCTATGATGACCGCTTACAAGAATCTTGGGTTTGACATCAAGGACTATCCGAATGCGTATGCAAGATTTGCAAATGAGATTACACTACCGCTTCATACGAGACTTACGGATGAAGATGTGGAATATGTGATTGAAAATTATTTCGAAATCGCAAAGGAATATATTTAGGAAAGGTATAGAGAGGATAGATATGTTGCTTAAGGAATGGGAGAATTTGCCTGAGTCTCTACGATGCGATGAAGTAAGACCATATTATGA
>CAVKUW010000092.1:0-9406 GCA_963659815.1 Butyricicoccaceae bacterium | reverse complement strand
GCTTTTCAAGCGCTTCCACAATTGCTGGCTGGTCAACCGAAAATACAAGCTCGACCAGTCCATCCTTCGTGTCATCCCGCAACAGTTCTTTCGGGAATTTACCGCCCAGACAGATTCCCAGAGATCCAATGATAATAGATTTACCAGCACCCGTCTCTCCGGTCAGAATATTCAGCTGCTCGTGAAAATCAATGTCAATCTCCTCGATCAGTGCTATATTTTTTATGTGCATTGTCAACAACATTTTTTTATCTCTCCAATTATATGTTCTGCCTGCTGCCCATCTTTGATCGCCAGAAACAGCGTATCATCGCCTGCAATACATCCCATAATGCCTTCCACCGACAGATTGTCGATTGCAGCACCAACCGCCATCGCCATACCGGACACAGTTTTCACCACAATAATATTCTGTGCGGCTTCAATCGAAAGAATACACGATGCCATCACATGCTGATAGGATGCATGTGTTCCGGTATCAGGTTCCAGACTCGCAGCGTAACGATGCTTCCCACTTCCGTAGGAAACTTTTTCCAGTTTCAATTCCCGTATATCTCTCGATACAGTTGCCTGTGTTGTCTCAAATCCAAGTGCCTGTAAACGTCTGGTAAGCTCTTCCTGTGTGTCTATCTCATATTCCGATATCAATTCCAGCAATGCCTGCTGGCGTTTCTGCTTACTCATGTTAAGCGCCTCCTATTTTTTCCCGAAGTACACTGTAAAAGCTGACATCATACATTTTTATCAATCGGATCTCCCGTTTCGAGCAGGTCACTTCCACGCTCTCACCCGCAGATAATTCGATATTGTCTGCTCCGTCAAAGGAAACGATTGCTTCTGTCTCCTGTGTTCTCCGTTTCTTGACAACCTCGATCCGTATACGGTCTGCACTGTCAAACACGACGCTCTTGGAGGTAAGCGAATGCGGAGAAATCGGTGTCACAACGACTGCCTTGGATTTCGGGCTGATGATCGGTCCACCGGCGGACAAATTATATCCGGTCGAACCAGTCGGCGTCGCTACAATCACGCCATCTGCCTCATACGTGTCTAACAACTGCTCATTTACATAGATATTCAGGCCAATGATCCGGGAAAATCCTGCACGTGTGATCACCACATCGTTCAGGCAGGAAAAGGATGTCTCTCCCTTGCGTCCCTCAATCATCATCCGCTTTTCTATGCTGTAATCGTCCGCCAGAAGACGGTCGATTGCTTTATATGCGTTTGACTCTTCCACCTCAGTTAAAAAACCAAGCGTTCCGAGATTGACGCCCATAAGTGGAACATCATAGGTTCCAATACTGTGTGCTGCACGGAGCATCGTTCCATCCCCGCCAAGCACGATCACAGCCTCTACGCCTTCCATGTATTCGGGCTTGATCGTCGTGCCATTGTAGTGCTGCTCATCGCTCACCACAACCGCCTGCGCACCTTTTTCCCTGATGTACGCAACGATATCCTGCGAAAGTTTTAAATTGATGTCTTTGTCAGTATTTGCGACGATTAAAAACTTATTCATTGCCCGGTTCCTTATCTAACGTATCATGTGAAGCTGTAACAACTGCTTTTATATCAATGGATGAAGCATCCACGATTTCCTGATCTTGTTTATTCTTGGATAAGAATAATAAATACTCAATATTTCCCTCTGGTCCCTTCACCGGAGAAAAATCCAGTGCCAGCGGATAAAAATCAATCGAAGCCGCATAGTCCATTACCATGCGGATCACCTCTTCATGGACGGCGCGGTCACGCACAACGCCCTTTTTTCCTACCTTTTCCCGTCCGGCTTCAAACTGCGGCTTGATCAGACAGACCACCTGTCCATCCTCTGTCAGAAGATTCTTTACCGGAAGCAAAACCTTCGTCAACGAGATAAACGATACATCAATCGAAGAAAATGCCGCCAGCTCGTCAATATCCTCCGGCACAACATAACGGATATTCGTCTTTTCCATGCAGACTACACGCTCATCATTGCGAAGCTTCCACGCAAGCTGTCCATGTCCGACATCAATCGCATAGACTTTTGTCGCTCCGTTTTGCAGCATACAATCCGTAAATCCGCCGGTCGAAGAACCGACATCCATGCAGACTTTGCCAGACAATGTGATCGGGAATTTCTGCATTGCCTTTTCCAGCTTCAGACCGCCGCGGCTCACATACGGCAGAGTTTTCCCCTTTACCTCGATCACCGCGTTCTCTGGAAATGTCGTCCCAGCCTTATCTTCTTTGTTGCCATCTACATATACAATTCCCGCCATGATGATTGCTTTTGCTTTCTCTCTCGAAGGTGCCAGCCCTTTCTCCACAAGCAATACATCCAGCCGCTGTTTCTTCTGCTTCTCCATCGTTTTTCCTCTATATTATTTCTATTTCAAATGTTTCTTATAACACGGTACAATCTTTTCTGCCAGTCCCTCTGCATCGATCTGCATATGGTGCCTTAACTCCGGAATTGTTCCCTGTGGCACACTCGGAAGCGGAATCGCTCCGCTGATAAATGTATACTGTTCCGGACTGTTTTTCTCTGCCAGATACGCATGCAGCTTCTCACCATATCCGCCCTGCATGATCGTATCTTCCAATGTTACAAAGACGGTATGCGTCTTCATCAGCCGGTCTAAAAGCTCTGTATCGAGCATCGACTGGAACCGCACATTGACCAGTGTCACAGGAATCTGCTCCGCCTCTAATCGTTCCACAAGGCGGTCTGCTTCCTCCATCATATGTCCACAGGAGAACACTACCACGCCAGATGCCTCCTGTATCACTTCACTCTTTCCATAGACAATCGGCGTCTGAATATCCGCATGTCCCTTATACGCACTGCCTCTTGGATACCGGATTGCAATCGGTCCATCGTAGGCATAGGCATAATCAAGCATTGCCTCCAACTCATACCGGTTCTTCGGAGCCAGTACGGTCATATGTGGCATATGCGACAGATACGCCAGATCATAGATACCCTGGTGCGTCTCTCCATCCTGTCCGACAAGACCGGCACGGTCAATCGCCAAAATCACATGCAGCTTCTGCAAGCACACATCATGTAGAATCTGGTCATACGAGCGCTGCAGGAACGAAGAATAGATTGCCACGACAGGCACCATACCTGCGGCAGCCATACCAGCAGCAAAAGTCACCGCATGCTGTTCTGCAATTCCCACATCGAAAAACCGCTTTGGGTACGCCTCTTCAAATCGTACCAGTCCGGTTCCCTGCGCCATCGCAGCCGTGATTGCCACAACATCCTCATGTGCCTCTCCAAGCTTCACCATCTTCTTCGCAAAAATATCGGTATAACAGCTTGTCTTTTTCGCGGCAAGCACCTTCCCGGATATCCGGTCAAACGGCGCAATCCCATGGAAATAATCCGGGTGCCGCTCCGCATAGCCATAGCCTTTTCCTTTTTTCGTCTTCACATGAATAATAATCGGTTTATCCAGCCGGAATGCATGCTGAAATGTCGTGATCATCTGATTGATATCATGTCCGTCAATTGGTCCGACATACGTGATTCCAAGCTCCTCGAAAAACATACCCGGCACAAAAAACTGTTTGATATTATCCTTCGAGCGCTTCAGTACCTTCGCAATCTTCTTTCCGGTTTTTGACCCCATCAGACTGCTCTCCACACCGGTTTTTAACTCATTGTACGCATTTCCAAGCCGGATTTCATTCAGATACTTGGACAGGCCGCCGACGTTTTTACCGATCGACATA
Source organism: Butyricicoccaceae bacterium (assembly GCA_963659815.1). Taxonomy (GTDB): domain Bacteria; phylum Bacillota; class Clostridia; order Lachnospirales; family Lachnospiraceae; genus Coprococcus_C. The sequence goes on along the minus strand of CAVKUW010000092.1, from coordinate 5,677 downwards.
TTGTTGTCGTTAATGACAACGACACACCCGGTTTTCAACTGTGCAAGCCCGTTTAACGCCTCATACGCCATACCTCCGGTCAGAGATCCGTCACCGATTACAACGGCGACCTTCTCATCCCCGCCGCGCAGATCTCTGGCGATTGAATACCCCATCGCCGCTGAGATACCGGTAGAGCTGTGTCCGGTGTCGAACGCATCGCACGGACTCTCGTTGCGTTTGGGGAACCCGCTTAAGCCATCGTACTGCCGCAGTGTCTCAAACGCATCCTTTCTTCCGGTCAGGATCTTATGTGTATAGGATTGATGTCCGACATCAAAGATCAGCTTATCTTCTGGGAAATTCATCACGGCATGCAGTGCCATCGTAAGCTCCACCGTACCAAGATTGGACGCCAGATGCCCACCATGTACACTTACTTTCTCAATCAGAAAATCCCGGATCTCTGCTGCCAGTGCCGGATAATCCTGTCTTTCTATCTGCTTAATATCGTTTTCTTTTGTTATCTTCTCTAACATATGCATTTGCCTTTACCTGTCATAAATATGCTTATGCGATCAGGTTAATGGTCCCGGTTGATCAAGCTTTTTACAAGCGCGATCATATCCGCTTTTGCCCCCTCATCCCACGCTTTTATATTCTCCAATATACGGATCGCTTTCTCGGACATTTCTTCCACGTACTGCTTTGCAGCATCCATCCCGTGCAATGTCACATAGGTCACCTTATGGTTTTTATCATCCGAATGTAATGGTTTGCCAAGCAACTGCTCGTCCCCGACCAGATCTAAGATATCATCCTGCACCTGAAACGCAAACCCGACTGCATAGGCAGCCTCCTCTAACTGTGCGACAACCGCATCATCTGCACCAGCAAGATATGCACCACACATACATGCCGCCGCGATCAACGCGCCTGTCTTATTCTCATAGATAAACGCAAGCTGGTCCTCATCCATCGGAAGTCCGGCACGCTCCACATCGAGCACCTGTCCGCCAACCATGCCATAAATACCAGCTTTTTTTGCAAGCACCGCAAATGCCTTCTCCACATTGGCATCGCCCGGCTTCACCGCAAATCCCTGACACGCCGTTTCAAATGCAAAGTTTAACAATGCATCTCCGGCTAGAATCGCCATATCCTCACCAAACTTGACATGCACGGTCGGAAGTCCCCGGCGTAGCGCGTCGTTGTCCATCGCCGGAAGATCATCATGCACAAGGGAATATGTATGGATCATCTCCATCGCCGCCATAAATGGGCGCACCAGTGCCTCCTGCGGTTCCTTTGCAAACATCTCATAACACAGACGGAGCATCATCGGACGCAGCCGTTTGCCGCCTGCTTTTACCGCATAATTCATCGCAGCCAGCACAGTTTTCTGGTGTCCGGTCTCCTCCGGCAGATACGCCTCTATCATCTCTTCAATTGCCTTGGCATCATACTTCATCTAATATCTTTATCTCCTTTTCCACACCTGCAAGTTCTTCCTTACAGGCATTTGCAAGCTCCACGCCCTCTGCATATAACGTCATGGAGTCTTTCAGATTTGTATCGGGATTTTCCAGAAGCTTGTTGATCTCTTCCAATCTGGCAAATGCTTCCTCTATGTTTAATTCCTTCTTTTTTTCTGCCATGTTGTTTTATTCTCCTTGTACACCATTTGTATCTGCTTCCACAGAAACGACCGTCGCATGGATTCTGCCATCATGCAGGGTAACATGAAGCGGATCGCCTGCCTGCATCTGTCCCGCTGACATTACAGGCTTTCCCTCTGATTCAAGATATCCGAACCCACCTACCAGCTTGGCTGTCGGTGCGTTACCATGCAGTCTTGTTAATAGCAGATGCAGTTGATGTTCATATTCTTTAAACTTAAGCTGGATCCGGTTTTCAAGTCGTTCTCTGCTTTGCTTCAGCTTCTCCTGCTGCTTTTCGAGTTTTGCTCTCGGATTCAGTGCTGCAAGCTTCTGCATATACATCTGCAGCTTTGTCTCTTTCTCCTGCAAACGTCCCTGCATCCGGAGCCGTAATTCCCGCTCACAGGAATCCAGACGTGCCTGATAATTCTGTTTCTTATTTGCCACATGATAGTTCATTGTCCGAAGCTGAAGCTCGATTGTCCGTAAAATATCGCCGATCAGTGGAACGGCTGCTGTTGCGGCTGCTGTCGGCGTCTCGACACGCAGATCTGCCGCATCATCCGCCAGCGATGTATCACCCTCATGTCCGGTTCCAGATATGATCGGCGTCTTCGCCTCATAGATTGCACGGACAACTGCCTCATCGTCAAAGACCTCCAGATCTTCCCTCGATCCACCGCCTCGTCCAATGATAATCGTATCCACGCCCATTCTGTCGAGTCTGCGGATACCCTGCACGATCAGCTCGCGCGCATTTTCGCCCTGCGCCCGCGCATCACAGACGATCATCTGCACATAGGGATTCCGCCGGTGTGATACGCTCATGATATCCTTATACGCATTCGTACCTATGGAGATTACGACACCGACTGCCCTTGGATATTTTGGAATCGGCTTCTTGATCGCCGTATCGAAGATACCTTCCTGTCCCAGTCTGCGTTTCAACTCTGCATAAGCTTCGCCATGCCAGCCACGTTCTTCACGCCGCTGTACAGACACGGCATTCACACTGTACTCACTTTTCGCATCATAGATAGAGCAGCTTCCCTTCACAATCAGGATGTCGCCCTGCTTGACCGTCGTCAGATTGAGCTTTGCCGCGACACTTTTCCACACATTCACACGCAGGATTCCGTTGTACGGCGCGCCCTCTGCCATATCGCCCGGAGCTGTACAATCCTTGAGTGTGATATACAGATGCCCGGTCGGACCTTTGCTGAAGCTTGACACTTCCCCTTCAAAACAGATGTTTTTTAACAGATAATCATTTTTTATTATATTGCCAATATACGAATTGACTTCCCGGACAGAAAATACTTTCTTTCCATTTTCTACTCTCATGGTTCCTCAACCTTTGCCAATACTGCGTTGATAAATCCGCTTGCATCCGGGTTACAGTATTTCTTCGCCAGCTCTACCGCCTCGTTGATTGCTACGCGGAATGGAACTTCCTCATCATAGAGCATCTCATAGAGTGCCAGACGCAGGATTGCAAGCTCCGGCTTGCCCAGTCTGCCGATCTGCCAGCCATCAGAGATCTCACTGATCTTCTCATCGAGTGCCGGAAGCATGGAAAGAATCTTGTGGGACTTGTCTGCAATGTAGGCAAGATCCTCCTCTTTTACCTTTCCCGTTTCTGTTATCGCCACATCCTCCGGGTCTTCTTCCGGTTCTTCGATCTTACTGATTGAATAACGGATCTGTTCTTCCATCTCTTCCTGATTGTTGAATTCTGCCTTAAATACGATCAGAAAAATATTTTCTCGTATGCTTCGTCTTGTCATAATTAACCGCCTTACTCTTTATTCATCTTGATGCCGGATACGACAACATTTACCACGCGCACATGCAGTCCGGTCATATTCTCGATTGCCTGCTTTACCTTCTCCTGCACACCCTCGGATACTTTCTTGATGCTTGTACCATATTCGACTTCCAATGAAACATCTACGACTACATTTCCATCTGTGATCTCTACCTTCACACCGTTGGCAAGATTCTTCTTACCAAGCTTTGCAACAAGCTCCTTCGAGATATTTCCAGTCAGCTTGGAAACACCTTCTACCTCGATGGCTGCAATCCCGGCGATGGATGCCACCACGCCGTCTGCTATACTGATTTTACCAATTTTTTCTTCTTCATTTATCATATCGCTCATAATTGCCTCCTTATCTTATCCTTCCTACTTTATTTCATTGCATATGTAAAATATTATACCCAATTTATGCATATTATGCAACTAAAAAGCCTTGCAACTGTGCAAGGCTTTCTGCTGATTTCTACAATTTTATTACTGTGCCAGTGTGATGACGATTGCGTCCACCGTACATCCGGTCTTTCTTGTTACAACATCCTCGACCTGTGCCCGTTTTTCATCCGGCAGATCGGTACAATTTAAGATAACATCCACGCCAGAATCACCAATCGACACGATTGCTTCTCCGAAGCCCTTTGCCGCAAGGATTGACTCTGCTTCCTGTTCTTTCTCCACATCCTCAGTCAGCTTCACATACGCATCGGTGGCTGCCTGTACTGCCTGCGCATCCATGCCATCCCCGTTGATGATCTCCAGCAATGTCTCCTTGTTCTGGCTGCGACTCTGCTCCCGGTTTAATTTGATCGACACGAAATTATTTGCCGCATTTGCTGAGGTCAGCACTGCTTCCCCGATTTTTTCCTCATCCGAGTTCAGCTCGATATACTCATCCTCCGGAACATCAGAGACCGTCAGCTCGCCGGACACAATCTCCGCTGGTTTTGCATCTGTCTCCGTCTGCTCCTCTGCAAAGGCAGATTCAGCCGGTTCCAGCTCGCCCGGTGCCAGATCCAGTTTATTGCCGGAGAAATTTATGTAGCCTGCCACACCAAGCAACACGGTAAGTGCCCCGATAATAATCTGGTTTCGTTTCATGGTTTTTTTCTTCATAAAAACCTCCCTAATTTTTTACCAAAACCGCCACCTTATGTGCCGGCAGATCAAAAAGCGCGCATACCGCCAAGGTAATATCTGCAATCGTGGTACCTGTGACCGCTTCCTTTTTAATCGTGATCAACACGCCCGTGATTGTCTCTGTGCCGCCAGATCCATAATACGTCTGTGTACGATCCCCTGCATAGATCAATACGTCAACCATGTCCGCACCGTAGGTATCCGCAAGCAGCTCCCGCAGACGCACCTCATAGGAAGCGGTTGTGTCAGACGAAGATCCGGTCTGCCCCACCGCGGTCTGCACCGTCTTCTGCGGCATCACGATGACAAGCAGTAAAATCCCGCACAGTACAACCAGAATTACCTTGTTCCATTTTTCATTTTTCTTAAATTTCCACTCCATATTCTCACCGTCTTACTACATATATACGAGCATCCTCCAGATTATAGACATCCGAAATGTATTTTTTTATTTCTTTTTCCATCTCTTCTGTTGCCTTTGCCTCACTTATGTAAATCGTGCATTGCAGCAGTTCTCCATCGGCATCCGTTATGATCGCAACATCCTCAACCGGATAACCTTGAAGTTCTTTTTTAAGTCCCTCCCGGATGCCCATACCATAATAATCCGTGATGCTTCCGCCGACTCCTGCGACGGACTCCTGTCCTTCCACATGCTCGATCTCCTGCAACAATTCCTGCAGATCTCCGCTTCCAAATTCAAACAGGAATTTGAGCGGACTTGCGAGCAGCACGATCACGACCAGTCCGATGAAATACCGGATATATTGCTTATATTGATTGGACGGCGCCATGTGCGTCACAATCGTTGCGAGCAATAGATAAAAGATCAGACTTTTCATCCAGCCAAACAGCATAGCTACCCTCCTGTTCCATTCGTTGCCCCCGACATGATCGCGAGGGTTATGATAAATAAAACGAGTGCACTTGCCAGCGCCTGCATCAGCATGCCGATTCCATTTGCCAGCGCCGTCGTGCCATCCACATACCGCTTATCGCCCATCGGCTGAATCAGCGCGGTTGTGATCCGCACCGTAAACATCAGCAAGAAAAGCTTGATGATCGGAATCAGACAGATGCCGGA
>CAVKUW010000091.1:0-15302 GCA_963659815.1 Butyricicoccaceae bacterium | reverse complement strand
AATATGAATTTTTCAAGGTACTATAGAAATAGGGGCAAAGTTACTTATGGTTTTGACCCCAACATCATATCTATTACATTTATGATACATAATTTACTTTGAGGGGAACGGGTTATGTCCATACAAAAGTCTTTGCGATTGTCGCTTGTTTTAATGGCATGTCTGCCACTTATATTTCTGACAATCTTTACATACAATTTATCTTATAGAAAATACATGGATCTTGCAACACAGTCCACGGTGGAACTAGCAAAAAACTACGGCATGGGATTTCACTCCCAACTCAACTCACAGATTGCCGAAGTGGAAGGTCTTGCAAATGGTACAAACATCCAGAATCTCGTGCTGGAGAATTACAACGGTGTCACACTCGGAAATGATTCTCCTTATTACACGAACGTCTCAGAGTTGTTTGCAACCGCTTCCGATTATACTGGCAACAATGTAAACTACTATCTCTACGATGTGAATGGATATTATATTACAAGCTCTGACAGCAAAAATACGGATGACTGGCAGGAACATATGACAATTCCGGTTGAGGATATCACAGAAACCAAGATCTTGCAGTGTTCTCCACTCGACGAGAGCGAGAGCATCGATGTTGTATCCCCGATCATTATTAAACGCCAGATTGTCGGTCTGATCCGCGCCAATATCACCTCCCAGTATTTTGGCTCCTTTATCCCGGAGGATGGCTCTGCGTTCATCATGACAAGTGATGGCGGCTATCTCTTCACTTCTACCGGTCTGACCGGGCAAAGAGAACTGGAAACGCAGGCTTTTAATTGTCTGAACGGTGCAGACAGCGCGAAGGAATACGGGCATCTGAAAGCCTCTTCCTTCGGAAACATCTATGGTTTTTGCAAGCTTTCTGATTCCAACTGGTTATATCTGATCAAACAGCAGGGAACACAGTACCAGCAGATACTGGCAACACTCCCGATCACCATGAGTATCACACTCATCATCATTTTGCTGATTGCCATCTGGGTGAGCCGGATCTTATCCGCGAAATACACAGAACCGATCTTCACCCTGCGTGACAACATGACAGATGCCTCTTCCGGCAATCTGGATGTCAAATGTGATGTCAACTCTGAAGATGAATTCGGTGATCTCTCCCGTATGTTCAACAGCATGATGGATATCATCTCAAACAACTACAAAGAATTATCCGCTTCCAAGGCTGCACTGGAAGTCAGCGAACAGGAGCTGAAAAAGAATTATGCACATATCGAGCAGCTTGCCTATCACGACGGCTTAACCGGACTTTATAACCGTGTTGCTTTCATGAAATACGCTTACGAGATCTTCCATGATGCAAGCGTCGGCGCCAGCAAGCATGCCATCTTCTTTATCGACCTGGATAACTTTAAAAATATCAACGATACACTCGGACACGATTATGGTGACCTTCTGTTAAAGGATGTGTCCGACCGGATGCTTTCATGTATCGCCTCTGATGATATTCTGGCACGAAACGGCGGTGATGAGTTCCTGATCCTAAAGAACTGCTTTGATACCGTGGATGATCTGGAGAACTTTGCAAGCCAGCTTGTCAATGTCGTACATCATTCATTCATCTTGAATGATGAAACCGCAGTGGTTTCCATGAGTGTCGGTATCGCAGTCTTCCCGAACAACGGACTGACTGTAAGCGAATTGATAAAAAACGCAGATATCGCGATGTACAATGCGAAAAATTCCGGTAAAAACAGCTACTGCTTCTTCGACAGCTACATGGAGGACGATATCAACCGGAAAAATGATCTTGCAGATATCCTGTCACATGTTATCGATAAGAACGAAATTTACTTACAATATCAGCCGCAGGTCAATGTGGAAAGTGGACAGGTTACCGGCTATGAATCGCTGATGCGTATTGAATCTAAGCTGGTTGGCTTTATCTCTCCTGCTGAATTTATTCCGATTGCAGAAGAAACCGGTATCATCAACATCCTTGGTGAATGGGCATTGATCGAGGCATGCAATTTCAATCAGGTGCTGATCAAGAGTGGATTTGGTCCACTCCGTGTATCCGTCAATGTATCCACAACACAGTTAAAGGATGACCACCTAATCGACATCATCCGGAACATCCCTGAAAAAACAGGTATGGATTTAAAGCACCTTGAAATCGAGATTACGGAAAGTGTCCTGATGAATTCGTTTGACCACAACTTAAAGCTGATCAATCAAATGAAGGAGCTTGGTTGTTCCATCGCCTTAGACGATTTTGGAACCGGCTACTCTTCTTTCAACTATCTGACCCAGATACCAATTGATACGTTAAAGATCGACAAATCCTTTATCGATGGTATCTGCAGCAATGAGAAAGACCGCTGCATCGCATATTCCATCATTGATCTGGCACACAAGATGGATATCTCCGTTGTTGCAGAAGGTGTGGAAGATAACGAGCAGCTACAGATTCTGCAGAATCAGTTCTGCGATACATTGCAGGGTTACCTCTTCTCCAAGCCTTTAAATTCTACTGATTTTATCGAGCTTTTGAGCAAGCATAAAACCTTACATGATTAAGAACGGTCGTCCCCATCAAACCGATGGGGACATTTTTTTATTTCTTTTTCTGACTTCGTTTTCTTCCGGTCAATCCCATTCCAATTCCAACTGCACTTGTGCATAAAACCAGAATCGTCAGGAACAGATTCGATTCATCTCCGGTTTTTACCTCCTGTTCTTTTTGTGGTATCACCTGTGTGCTTGTCCCCGCAACAGTCGTTTCCGATGTTTCGGTGGTTTCTGTCGTTTCTGTCGTTTCTGTCGTTTCTGTCGTTTCTGTCGTTTCTGTCGTTTCGGTTGTCTCCGTTGTTTCTGTCGTTTCGGTCGTTGTGGTCGACGGCTCTTCGGGAAAACGGATTGTCTGTGCTAGATCCGAAAGATCTGTGTGTGCAGCAACGATCTCGCCCGGATATGCCGTATCTTCTACTGTCTCATAGAACACGACTTCCTTTCCGCACAATGCATCCAGAAACAAAATCTCATACTTTACTTCCACATCCATGTCTGCTTTTTCCGCGACAAACGTCACACGCTCGTTCTTTACCATATATGGCTGCTCCAGAACAGTTCCATCCTTTTTCCAGCGTGCTTCTCCCGAAATCGTGTAGGTATGACCAATCTCCAGATTCTCAAACGATACGATATCCTTGCATGGCACAAGCGTCCCTTTTGCCTGTATATTGACGATTGGATTTTCAAAGTCTGCCTTCGTTTTTATCTGTGGAAATAACTCATTTACAATCGTTCCCAACTCGATATGTGCACCATCCTCCTGTATGGATACTTCGATCTTCTCGGCATTTCGATACTTATTTTTATTTGCTTCACAGCGAATCTCTTCAATGTAATACGTTCCATATGGCAATGCCCCTTTTGTATCGTCGATGTCTGCCTGTCCAAACCAGATGCCCGCCCCTAAGTCTTCCTGATTCGTATGATACGAATGTGGAATATAGGAAGCTGCCGTAGAGTAATAGCCATTTTCATCCGTCCAGACGATGTGGGATTCTCCCTTTGTATCCGAAATAGAAAACGCAACATTTGCAAGTGGAGTCCCCTGTTCATCGGTCTTGGTAAAACTGAGATCCCCACGGAAATGAAGAATATTTACTTCATCCGTTACAACAACTTCCATCGGAGTTGTCTGATCTTTTTGGATCTGTACCCAGACGGGTGTATCATCAAGCAGCATATATTCGTTCGCCTTTTCCTCCCGGATCATGTACCAGCCAATCCGAAGCTGCATCTCTGTATCACCCACACAGTCTGTGTCGTGCGCGCATTCCTGCACGACACCTACACCATTCTTATCCATCTGGAACATGCCTACACGTGTGGATGTATCCTCACTCCCATTTGCCGAAACAGCATAGACCGCATATTCGATTCCTTCAAAACTATACTCCGGATGTTCAGAAAGAAAAGCCTCATAGTTTTCCTCCGCCTTCTTTGTCAACCTGAGCTTCGCCAAATACTCCTCTTCCGGTCCAAGCATCCGCGCATCATAATAATCTGTCTCTGCTTTCAGCTCCAGAGGCTTTGCTGCCGCATCTCTTGGCAATCCGAGTGTTGTCCGTTTTCCTGCATAGATTTTCGTGCTGTAGACCTTCGGATCTATCTTCCAGCCTCCATTTGTCGGTGCATTCCATTCCCGGATATAATATGTACCTTCAGAAAACTGTACAATCGTACCCTGTTCGTTTGGCTTTGTACGTGCAGAACAAGAGACATTATCCTCTGCCAAAGCACCGTTTTCCCCCGGCTCAATATAGCAATATCCTTTCACATTCTGATTGCATTTTGCATCCTCATAGCTCGCATAGACTGCATAATTCGCCCCCGCTACATCATATAACTTCGGATTCGTCTTATAAACTTCTTCATTATAGCTTTTGCAAATGCGTATCGTTCCCGTCTTAGGACGCGCCTTCAGACGATAAACGATCATCCCGGAACATTGCTTCCGCACATCCACGGCATTATCCAGATAATAACAGGCTCGAAGGGAATCCCAGCCAGAGCTATACAAATGTCCGATCAACGAGGTTCCTCCTCCGGAAATTGCACAATGTACATACCCATCCAGTTTTCCATTTACAAAACAGATGACATCGCCTGCATTGGTCAGCCGGTCGTAAATTGCATCATATTCTGCCTCCGTCTTATCCTTCGGAAAACAGTTTGCGTCTGCATAGACGCGCTCCCAATTCTCACTGGCATCCAGCGTACCTGAAATCTGTGAGACAAGCGTGCTTCCCTGTACAGGTGCCTGATCTCCATAAAAACCAGACAACGCCTGTGCTACATAAATGGCACACATATTATCCCTATTTTTTCCGCTTCCCTTCGGAATCGTCATCGCGTATGCGACAAATGCATTGGATGTATCCGGTGCCTGATAATACGCACTCGGAGATACACTCTGTACAGTCTCTTCCGATTCTGTGAATGCAGATTCCTCTGCGTCCACCTGCATATCCTGCGGAAGCGCATTTGTCCATGTCGCATCGCCAATCGTCGCGACAGATTCCCACGCTTCCGTATTTTCCGATGCAAACGGAAGCACATAACACTGCATGATCAAAAACGCAAGTATCCCATATGCGAGCACCTGTCTCCATGCTTTCTTTGCCTTTAATTGCTGCGTGATTTTTTTACATAACGAAATAAACATACTAATTCCTCCATACCTTACCATATGCAGAAATCTGATGGATTCCATCTCCTATGTCTACCGTCAATGAAAAAGATGTAATTTTTGTTGTTAAAAAAAGAGTATGGTAACTGTACCATACTCTTAAAAGCTCTGTCAATTCAATTCCAGAAGTTCACTTATTTTTCACAATCTCACTAAAATGTGATGTCTTTCTTGCCTGTGATCAGGCGGGCACCATTTACGATCATCGTCACACCGGCACCAACACCTACAATAATTGTCACAATTCCCATAACCAGATTACTGATTCCAATTGTATTGAGCTTATGATATAACTTCTCCATGCTTCTGACCTCCCATACCTGCAATAAAACTATTTTACGCCATACTGCTCATAATATGCATCAATCGCAGCCTTTAAGGTATCATCGATTACAACCTTTCCCTTATAAGGCTTGTTGTACAGATGCTCTACAACCTCCGCCATCGTTACAATCGCGGTTGTCTTTAATCCATAGTTTTCCTCGATCTCCATCAATGCACTCTTCTCACCCTGACCACGCTCCATACGGTCAACGGATACAACGAGTCCAAGAACATCAACATCGCCCTGTGCCTTCACGATCGGAAGTGTCTCCTGAATGGATGTGCCTGCAGTTGTTACATCCTCGATGATCACAACCTTATCGCCATCGTTGATCGGGCTGCCAAGGAGGATTCCCTTATCGCCATGATCCTTGATCTCCTTACGGTTTGAACAGTAACGGATATCTGCATCATACTTATTTGCAATCGCCATCGTTGTAGCTACAGAAAGTGGAATTCCCTTATAGGCTGGTCCAAACAATACATCGAAATCAAAGCCGAACTTGTCCTTGATTGCCTCTGCATAATACTCGCCCAGACGTGCTAACTGGGAACCGGTTCTGTAAAATCCTGTATTCACAAAAAATGGTGTCTTTCTACCGCTCTTTGTCACGAAATCACCAAACTTCAATACATTACAATCGATCATAAATTCAATAAACTGCTCTTTATACTGTTCCATGTTGTATAAATCCTCCTGTTTTTCGGGCTGTCAGCAACCGCAATCTCATATGTACATGCATCGCCTGCCTATGCTTTCTCTATCAGCCATATAATTGTATATATTTTAGCATAGTTACCAGCTTGTTTCAATCAGTTTTACACGAATCATCTAAGCGGAATTTTCCCAGCTCCAGCATACAGGTAATCATCGCCAGTGATTTTGGTCATTCTTCTCACGCGACTGCAGCACAAGCTCATACACCTTCGGATGCCGTTCCTTCAGGTGTTCATCCAGCACATGCCTGCGCTCCTTGAATCGTTCCGCAAGCTCCGGATGATTCTTCGCGATCCGGTCATGCACCTGTTTCCGATGTTCCTCAATCTGCATCGCAAGGGTATGCTCATCCTTGCCCGATACGTTGACGATCTCCTTCAGATGCTCCTCCAAGTGCTCGAGCCACTCGTCCTCGTCAAGCTCCTCCATATGTGCCCAGCGTCCATGCAGCAGATCCTCGATATCGCCAGATTCTTTCAACTGGGCAATCTGCTTTTCGATCTGACGCTCGATCTGTTTTTCCGCATCGGAGCCAAACGCCCATACGAACTCCTGCACCCGGTTATCCGCCCGTTTTCTTGACGCACTGCGCTCCTCATTATCCACGCCATCCTCCAGCGGATATGGACGGTTGATTCCCATGTCCTTTAATGCAATGTGAATCGTTCGCCGCACGCAGCCCTCTTCGATCAGATAGCCAAGTCCAAGCTTTCTTAGCTGTTCATTTACATCTGCAATATGCTCCGTCATATAGAACCGGATGCCCTTTTCCCTCAAGGACTGATGCAGCCGTTTCAGGCAGTCTGCCGCTGTGATATCCAGACTTCCGATTCCATCTGCATCTAAGATCACCGCCTTTGTATCCGGCTTGATGTTATCCTCGATATCATTTTTCAGCACCTGTACATTTGCAAAGAACAGATTGCTGCTGAACCGGTAGATCACCACACCAGATAATGCATGAATCTGGCTGCTCTCTTTCAGATCCCGGAAATGCCGGTGTCCCGGCTGTATCCCTAAGAAACAGGTCGAAGGCTTCGCTGTACGGATAATCACCTCTGCAAAAGAAAGCAAAATACCGATCAAAACCCCGTTGATCGTACCAAGCAGAAGCACACCTAAAAACGCACCGACAAAAATCATGCATTCCGTCCGGCTGACCTTCCAGAGCCGTGCCATCAGATCAAATTCCGTCGCACCAAGCAATGCCGATATCACGATCGCCGTCAGCACCGGAATCGGCAGATATTGGATAAATCCTGTTCCACAAAGCAAAAGTACGATCATGGAAAGCCCTGCCACAAGTGAGGTGAGCTGTGTCTTTCCCTGATACTGCTCACCCATCGCCGTACGGGATACGGAACCGTTGATCGGACAGCAACCGGTAAATGCAGCAAGAAAGTTTCCAATGGAGAATGCAAAGATCTCCTGATTATCGTCGATACGGTAGCCATTTTTCTGTGCGAAATTATTCTCCGCAAGCAGTGTCTCCGCCATAATTACAACTGCCACCGACAAGCTGACGATCACAGCCTCCCGGATTGAAACTGCCGAGAAATCCGGTACATGCCACTTCGGAAGTCCGGTCTCTACCTTCGAAAGCGTCTGGATTCCAAGCTCCCGTACATTTCCAAACCGCGTATAGCAAGCCCCTGCTGCCATCAGTACAACTGCCATCGGAAATTTCGGAACCAGCTTCTTCGCCACAAGCAGGATCACAAGCGATGCAACACCTAAGATAATGGACGGCACATTCACATGCTTTGCGGTCTGCCCGATATGCTTTGCCAGTTCAAAAAACTCTCCGGTTCCTGCCGTACCGCCAAGGATCTTCGGCACCTGCATGAGAATGATCGTCGAACAGATACCGGTGATGAATCCTCCCATAACCGGAGCGGATATGTAATTGACAAGCTTTCCTGCCCTCATAAAGGAAAATGCAAGCAGCCACACCGCAACGAAGAACGTCAGCACCGGAACGACTGCCATCGCCTCTTTGGAGCCTGCCTCCACATGCAAGGTCAAAAGTGCGGAACCGATCAATGCCGCCGGAGCCGCATCCACCCCAAATATGAATTGTGGTGATGTTGAAAGCAGGGCGAACGCCAGAATCGGGAACACCGATCCATACAGACCATACACCGCAGGAAGTCCCGCAATCAGTGCGTACCCCATTGAAATCGGGATAGAAACTGCCATGATGATAAGTCCCGCTAAGATATCTTTTCCTATATTCTTTTTATCATAGTGTCGCAATGTATGCGCCAATGATAGCTTCATATATTTCATCTCCTGTTTTCCTACCGGTTATGCCGCACACAGGCGACAATACTCCATATGATAATTCCAGATAAAACTGCCATAAATATAAATGTTGCTGCAAGCATGCCATGCATCTTCTGCATATAAGAGGTAATCGTGCAATAGAGCGTAAATACACCAAAGATAAACTCCATTCCCACCATCATCCAGACAACGTCCTGGTACACACGCACTGCATGTTCGGGTTTTACTTTCACGGGCATGTTCCACAGATTGGCTGGCATAAAATGTAAAATCAGACTACTGATGCCACAGCTGACGAGCATGATGATTGGCAAAAACAAGAAGGAATATGGAGAGCCATATCCATCTGCATTTCCGGCTGCGTCAAAATGTGTTGCCACTTCCTTCGGCAGCTTTGCAGACCATAGAATACCGATCACAATGGATGCCCACATCAGAACATAAGATACTATCTCCACAATTATGTGTTTTTTCGTAATATAACTTTTCATATCCAAACACCCTCCATAGTATAATAGGGCATCCGCAGATGCCCCATATATTATTTGATATCCAGTTCCGGTGGAACGTCAATCTCCTCAGAGACATATTTTCCATCTTTCTTCCGTTGTCTCACGCACTCGGATAGGAGATATTCGATCTGTCCGTTGACGGATCGAAAGTCATCTTCTGCCCATGCGGCAATATCGGCATACAGTTTTTCCGATAAGCGGAGCGGAATCTGTTTTTTAGCTGCCATCTAGTATAAGCTTCCTGAGTTCACGATCGGCTGCGCATCATGGTTGCCGCACAAAACTACCAAGAGATTTGAAACCATTGCTGCCTTTCGCTCCTCATCCAAGTCAACGACCTGTTTTTTATTTAATTCTTCTAACGCCATTTCTACCATTCCAACCGCTCCGTCTACGATCATCTTTCTGGCATCTATAATAGCAGATGCCTGCTGCCGCTGCAACATTACAGATGCAATTTCCGGTGCATATGCAAGATATGTAATTCTTGCTTCCACAATCTCAAGACCTGCTTCATTGACCTTGCTCTGGATCTCATCACGGATTCTGGATGCTACAACCTCTGCGGAACCACGCAGGCTGCCCTCATCCGCTACACCGTCACCGGTTGTATCAACATTCGGTGCGACATCATACGGATAGACACGCACGATGTTACGAAGGGCACTGTCACACTGCAGGGATAAATATTCCTTGTAGTTATCGACATTAAAGACCGCCTTCGCTGTATCGGTCACACGCCAGATAACTGCGATTCCGATCTCAACCGGATTGCCGAGACAGTCGTTAATCTTCTGTCTGCCATTGCTCAGTGTCATCGCTTTTAACGAAATCTTCTTTCCTGATGTAGAACCATCAACCGATACAGATGTACCATCCGCAGAGATGGAAAATGCACTCTTCGCTGCTGTCTGCTGGATATCTCCGCTCTGTGCAAGCTTTGTTGTCGCTGCCGGATTGATGGCTGTACAGAATGGATTCACAAAGTAAAAACCAGCTTCGCGGATCGTACCAACATACTTACCGAACAACGTCAAAACCAATGCTTCCTGTGGCTTCAGCACGCGAAGTCCGATCAGTGGGAACCATCCAAGTGATAACACGACGATAGAGACAATCATGAGCACCAGATAGCCTGCTTCTGCGGAATCCTCATACTTTACTGCTCCGAATACGGTACCCGCAATCGCAATCAGATAAACGAATAAAACTGTCAGCAATACTGCCATACCGTTCCGCTTCGTTGTATAAATTTTCTCTTCCATAGTCAATTCCTCCCTTTGAGTCAATGCATGTTTTATTTTGATATCAAAATAATATCACTTTGATTTTTGTTTGTCAAGAAAAAACCGGCGCATCTCTGCACCGGCTTTGGGGACGTTCCTTTTGTCACAAGGAGTGTCCCCTGTCTCATATCTCATATATTAGCTCTTACATCGGGCATCGGCTCCGCTGTGGCATATCCTCACCCTTTACATAACGGGCATTAAATTCCATTCATCTTCCTCAATATTCCACTTCCAGAAGCGTAAGCCCATGTGGCGGTGCTGTTGGACCTGCCATCTGTCTGTCACAGGCAGCAAGTATCGCTTCCATATCTTCTGCCTTTTTGCGTCCATAGCCAACCTCTAACAGCGTCCCCGTCAGTATCCGGACCATATTCTGTAAGAAGCCATTTCCATGAAATGTCATCCGCAGATATCCATTTTCTTCTGTAATCACAATATCATAGATTGTCCGCACCGTGGATTTCTTCATCTTATTATTCCCACAGAAGCTCTTAAAATCATGTGTACCGACCAGGTAGCCTGCTGCCTTTTGCATCAGTTCTATATCTGTTTTCCGGTCAGGTATCCCATTCGTGACCCATTCCGGTAACACCCATGTATACATCCGGTCAAACACCGGCTTTTCATCCCCAATATAGCAGGTATACTGATACACCTTTCCCTTGGCATTGAGTCTTGCATGAAACCGCTCGGATGCCACTGCAACATCCCTGACACAGATATCATCCGGCAGATAATGATTCGCATAGGCTTTGATCTCTTCCGGTGTAAGCGTGGTATCTAGGAAGCCGTTTGCAACCATGCCCATCGCATGCACACCTGCATCGGTTCTTCCCGCGCCATGAATCTTCACGTCCTGTTCCGTCATCCTCGCAAAGACCGCTTCCAGCTTTCCTTCGATCGTATCCACTTCTTTTTTACTTTCCCAGCCATGATAGCGCGTGCCATCGTAGCTGATCGTCAATCTATAATTCATCGGCTCCAATCTTTCTACTTTCTTCCTGTTACCTTTCGCCGCATACTGCAGCGTGCTTCCTGATTCGCATAGGCAACCTTCTGTGCCTCCTGCAGCAAAACATTCCCCTGTCCTGCCCGCGTATAAACACAATCATATGCACCGATATATGGGCGCATGCAATCAGCAAACTGCTCCGCCTGTTCCTTCTTCGCTGAAAAACAATCCGGCACTGCAAAGAAACGGTCATTTCCTCTTTGTCTTCCATGCTTGACTAAGATGTATTTCTGATTCTCAATCGGTGCAAAAAACTCATTCACACACCGGGAAAAAAGCGCGCCATCTCTTCCGCTTCCGCCTTGCAGATATACGACGTGTTTATACGCCTCTGGCGTCTCCGTCACAACTGTACTATCCGGCATATCCAAAAGCTTCTGTTTCTCCAGCGCCTTCCGGATTCCTTTACCAAATGTCTTCAGCCGTTCATACGGACTTCCAAGCATAAACATCTTCGGGAAGCAGAACGAAAGCATCCCCAGTCCCACCAGTGTAAATATTCCGGCTAACGTTCCAAGCCACGCACTCCCGGTTTTCGCGCCTGTCTGCGCCGCCATATACCACGCAGCACACAACAGAAATATTGAAAATATCATCTTTGCAACTGCATCATGAAACGCAGCCCTTGGCACCGCTTTATCCCGCACCTTTACCTCTGTCACGACCTCCATCTTCGGATAGATCGTGAGTGAACGGTTCCAACGTTCCCGCAAACGGCTCCGCTCCTTAGATAAGGCGAGCATCGTCGCATTCATGTTCGCTACATTTGCCTTTGTAAATGGTTTCTGTATGATCGACAGCCGCGCCAGACCATTTTCAATCACATCCTCGGTGTAATGCAGTCCTAAGAAATGTTCCATTCGTCTGGTAAGCATCCGGTAATCTTCACTTGTTTCCGGTCTGGTTCCGAACGAACTCTCATACCACGGTTTTAAGCATACCAGATGCCAGATATTACTTGTCTTGTCCGGTTCTCTGTCCCATGTGCGGATAGCTCTGCCACGCATCTGGTTACTGAGCATAAACGAACCAACCATGCTTGCAAGAATCAGGGAATTGATGCACGGAGAATCCCAGCCTTCGCCAAGCAGTGATTTCGTTCCGATCAACACCTGTATATATCCATCCGCAAACAACTGCGTCACCGCTGGTATCAGGAAATGCGAGTCACCAACCGCGGATACCTTCACATACTCTGTCTCTGGCAGACTTCCAAGCTTCGAGAATGTCACCTTGCCCGCATTACCCACAGTTTTTGATAGAGCTTCCTTCGCCTCAGCAGGTATCACAATGATACTTCCGCATAACACACCAAGCTGCATGTCTGACCACGCATCCTGTGCATCCCGCCGAAGCCTCTCAAAGAGCGGCAGCACCCCGAGCAGATTCACATCTGCTTCCCGGTTGCCAATTGATTTTTCATGTTCCTTCCGTATGTAATCCGTAAGGATCAGCATATGCAGCTTTCCTCCAAGCGATGCATATTCATGCTGTGTGATCTGACGGATGCTTTCAATCTTCCCAAGCGAATTCGTCAGATGCTTCTCTATCTCCGGATCTAATTCCTCACAGTCTGGATGCGCCTGCATATACCGCATCACTTCCGCTTCTTCCTGTTTCGTCGGATAATTGAAATACACATAATCCTGATGCGGGCAGAGGCTTCCCTGCTTCACCAGCTCCGGTGTCGTGATCTCCTCATCAATCTCGCCACACATCACGATATAACGGTTCCACATGGCAGGTGTCGAATCATATGGCGGTGTCGCCGTAAGCGCAATCGTCGTTACATCTGTCAGATTCTCCTTCAAGCTTTCCAATGATTTCCACCACTCACTTCGCAGATGATGGCATTCGTCGAGACAAAGCGTATCTACCTTTGCATCCTGCAAGACCTGAAACAGGGAAAATCCCTTATAATCTTCCTCTCCATCCTGTATCTGCGTCATGGCACTGTGCAAAGCCTGATATGTAGTCACTGTGATTGCACGCGGATTTTTCAGGCTCTGTGACAGATACGCTTTCGCGTCCACACCATCACATAAAAATGCCTCTTTGATCCGCGCGATCCACTGCTCCCGGATCGTAATGGTCGGCACAAGCACCAGTGCCGTTCCCTGCAGCCTGCGTATCAGTTCAATCCCAAGCGTAGTCTTTCCCGAACCCGGAGCCGCCACAATATGAATCTTGCCATCCCGCACATAATGCTCCGCCCGATCCAGCACCCGCGCCTGATACACACGCCATGTTCCCTTAAATTGTAAAATGTTTTCGTAGTTCATGCTTGATTTTCATTTCTTTCTAATATACCACTCATCATCCATGACCTGGTCTTTTGTTTTCTTCTTTTGAACTATTACATATTAATGCTTGTATTATTCTGTATTATTTTTTATTAAAGTCAAACGTATCATTTCCAACATTAATCTCAAATACAGTTTTATTTCCATTTTCATCTACTAAAACCAAATCTGTTTTACCTGCTTTTACAAAATCACCTTCTATCAGATAATCTTCTATCCCTTCTTCATACCTGATATATACTTCCCCTAAATCTTTTTCCAAGTATACATCGCAATTTTCATCAAATATAATATTTTCTATACTTCCACTTGCTAAAAGAGTAGCATTATAGACTTTTCTATTGGTAAATGCCATAATTGTAAAAACCGCAACAGCTACTACACTGATTACAAATGATATTATTTTATTCTTCTTGTTGTTAAATAAACACAATGGATATAACAGCATTGTTATTAAACAAAATAATGTTGTTAATAAATGGTACGGAAAATTAAATAATGTTTCTTTCAAATACTCACAGTAAGAACCTGCTCCCAATAATAACAAAATTGGTGTTAATATTAATATTCCCCACCATTTATCCTTTTTTATATAGTATCCTATAAATCCCATCGGAATAGTGAGTATCGTCCAAATAAACCAATATTTATAGTAAACAAATATCCCAACCCCAAAACTGTTAAACGGAACCTGGATTAAATAAACAAGCGGCTGACTTATCAGAAAGAAAATAAAACATTTTAAAGTTGAATCTACAGCAGATTTACTATTCATGATAATTATTATTCCAAACAAAATCCATACCTCAAACGTTACAGCTATATCATGAAATGAAGTATCCCTTAATATCGGAATTAACGACATAAGAGCCGTATATACACCGGCTACAACGGCAAATATTATAAGCTTTACCCAGGTTAAATTAATTTCTCCAAATATTTTTTTTATTATTTTCACAATACTGTCCTCCTAAAATTTAAATATTTTATTAAATAGATAACACCATATAAATGTATACAAAAAAGCAAGCTGCCGCAGTCAAATACCATTCTCTATATCGCTGACAACCTCATTACCAAAAATCCTACCGGCAAAGCAATCACCGCCTGGGTAAACATTCCAATCACTGCATATTTAATATGATGCCAATAATCATGGTAGGCATCCACCAAATCCTCAGTTCCCGGAATTATCATCTTCTTGCTATGGCAAAACCACAGGCAATCCACCACCAATGCATCAAACCACATCTCTGCTACCCACATGATATATCCATGAAACCATCCCTCAAAAAACGTACGGACACCGCCGATGAAATACGCCAACACTGTCTGCAAAAATATGTATCCAATAAAAAATCCAATTTTTCCTATCGTAGCTTTCTTCGTAAGTTTCCCGGAACTTTCCTGAATCAATCTAAGCTCTCTGCATCGATCCTGTATCGCCTTTGGGTATTCCTGGATCATACCAAGCTTACCTTTCTTCGCCATATTGATCCCACAAATTGTGAAAATGACAACATTAAAAATAACGATTTCTAATAAATAATTCATTCTGCCTCCTACTACAATATATTTATGGTTAATATCCCTTACAGCCAGTAAGGAATTACCCATCTTGTTGCTTAAGCTGT
>CAVKUW010000090.1:0-9285 GCA_963659815.1 Butyricicoccaceae bacterium | reverse complement strand
GTGCAGCATCTGTCTCGACTTCCGCTCCGCCATATTTGTGACCGAACACGTATTAACGATATAGATATCTGCAAACTGTGAAAATGGTACAATCTCACATCCGTTTTTCTTCAGTATATCCATCATACTGTCTGACTCGTATTGATTCACTTTGCATCCAAGTGTGCAAACTGCCACTTTTTTATTTAAAATATTCACATACATTTTACGCAAATTTCTCCTGCTGATTCTTGACTTTTATAGTGTAAACTTTTATTATAGTAACATAGATAAAAAAAGTGCGAAAGATATATTTTTGAGATTATTTTTCGCTTTCATAATATACAAGGAGGTTTCTATATGTTAAAGGTTAAAATTTCTCTCAACTCTATCGATAAGGTGAAAAGCTTTGTAAATGACATCAGCGGTTTCAATGCTGAGTTTGACTTGGTTTCCGGTCGTTATGTTATCGATGCAAAGTCTATCATGGGTATTTTTAGTTTGGATATTTCCAAGCCAATCGACTTAAATGTACATACAGACAAGGATACAGAAGACATCATGGCAGCATTAAAGCCATATCTTGCTGAGTAGCTAATTTCACTCAATTCGGTAAACAAAAAACCTCCCAGACCGGGAGGATTTTTTTGTCTTATTTTTCTGTCAGATACTGAATCATGCCTGGACCAAGCGCTTCTGTTGGTCTCTGCATAAATCCATGTTTTTCATAGAAAGGTTCTCTGCCCTTGGCACACATCAGGCATAACATCATTGTGCTTTCCTCTTCCCTCAGAGATTCGACATATGCTTTCAGCTTCTGGATAATCTGTGAGCCAATCCCCTGTGCCTGCACCTGCGGAATCACGATCAGATCCTGAATATAACAGACCACGGCACCATCTCCGACGACACGTCCCATACCGACAACCTGTCCGTCCTCCGTCACTGCTTTGACCTTATACAGACAATTTGCAAGGGCTTGTTCCGCCTGCCTGTCTGTCAGTTTTTTCCATCCAACCTGCTCACGGAGTGACAGATATTCCTCCCGCGAGATTTCATTTTCTATCAGTGTAATCATTGTTTCGTCCTTCTTCTACCGTCATATGAGCCTACATACGCATCGGTATTCCACGTTCGGACAAATATGCTTTCAGATCCATGATCTCAAGCTCTTTGTAATGGAACAGGGATGCTGCAAGTGCTGCGTCTGCTTTTCCATCCATCAAAGCATCATAAAAATGCTCCTTCGTTCCGGCTCCACCGGACGCAATCACCGGAACAGATACATTTTCCGCGATCAATCCGGTCAGCTCCACATCATAACCTGCCTTTGTACCATCACAGTCCATGCTGGTAAGCAGGATTTCACCTGCGCCCATCTTGTCCGCCTGCATCGCCCACTCGATCGCATCGAGTCCTGTGTCGACACGTCCACCGTTCTTATATACATTCCAGCCGCTTCCATCTTCTCTTCTTCTCGCATCGATCGCAACAACTACGCACTGGCTGCCGAACTTATCTGCGGCATCACTGATCAGACGTGGTGTATTGATGGCAGATGAATTAATGCTGATCTTGTCCGCACCCTCGCGCAAAATCGCCTTGAAATCATCGACGGTACGGATACCGCCGCCAACGGTAAACGGAATAAACACGGTCTCTGCAACCTTCCGCACCATATCGATCACGATGTTTCTCGAATCCGAAGATGCCGTAATATCCAGAAATACAAGCTCATCCGCACCTGCCTTGTCGTAGGCAGCGCCAACCGCAACCGGATCGCCTGCATCCTTTAAATTCACAAAATTGATACCTTTTACAACCCTGCCATTGTTGACATCCAGACAAGGAATAATTCTCTTTGTATGCATACTCTCTTCCTCCCTCGTCTCTTATAAGTGTATAAAGTTATCCAATATTTTAAGTCCTACCGTCGAACTCTTCTCCGGATGGAACTGACATGCAAACACATTTCCCTTTTCCACGGAAGCGTGAATATCCACGGAATAGTGTGTCCGGGCTGCAACATCTGCTTCATCCTTCGATTTTAAATAATACGAATGGACGAAATATACATATGGATGTTCCTCTACACCGGCAAATAATTTCGCGCCCGGTGTAATATCGAGTGAATTCCATCCAATCTGTGGCACCTTCAGATCCGGTGCATCCGGAATCCGTAAAATCTCACCATCCAAGATACCAAGCCCAGTTGCCCCAGGACTTTCCTCGCTCGTCTTATACAGAAGCTGTAAGCCAAGACAGATTCCAAGAAATGGTGTCCCGGCATCTACCACGTCGTAGATGACCTGATCCAGCTTGTACTCCCGCAACTTACCCATCGCATCCCCGAAGCTTCCTACACCCGGCAGGATCACCTTGTCACACGACAAAATCAGATCCCTGTCCCGCGTAATCACGGCTTCTTCGCCCAGATAATGCACTGCTTTTTCTACACTTTTAATGTTGCCTGCATCGTAATCTAAAATTGCTATCATCGTCTCATCCTCTGTCACATTCATACGGTCAATAGTTGCATTTATTACTGTCCCTGCGCATCCGTCGGCGTCTCTGTCTCCGCTGCTTTTGCGCCAAGCTCCGACAAGGTCTTGGTATACTCCTGTCCCTCCATCGCTAAGATCTGATATGCCGTATCCTCTGTGATACCATACGTGTTCCACAATGCATTTATAATCTTATCCCGGCAGGAATCAATATCTTTCACGATATCAAGCTCTACCGCCTCATCGTAATGCTCATCATATTTCTGGATGCCTCGGAGCAATGCATCGAGTGCCTTGTCCGATCTGCCAAGCTTCATGTTATTCTCGTAAGATTCATAGAGCCGTTCCACATACATGACAGTATAGATACGGTCTTTCAGATCCTGATCTTTTTCCTTTACCTCCACGCCAGATACTTCGTCATATGCCAGACGATATCGCTGCCGTTCGAAATAATTCGCCGCTTTCTTAATCACCTGTGAATAGTTAAACTGGTTCGTGCCAAGCACGACTCCGACTGCAAGCGCAAAAAACAACACAAATACGACAATGACGGTCGGTGTCGAAACCTTTTTTTGATCTTTTTCCGCTTCGAGTTCTGCCGCATAGGCTTCATCTTTTTGTCGTTTTTTGTCGGCTTTTTCCTTCTGTTTTGCTTTATCCTTCGCCTGCTTCGCGGTAAGCATCTCCTGCTTTGCAGCGTCTTTTTCTTCTTTTTTTGCTTCCCGCTCTGTCTGCTTTTTCTTCTTTTCTGCTTCTTTCTTTGCTTTCTTCTCCTCGAACAAAGCTTCCTCTTCTAAGTCGTCCTCATCCGGCTCACCGAAAAGAATCTCGGAAATCGTTTTCTTCTTATGCTCCGTCTCTTCTTCCTCGATCTCCGCTTTTTTCTTCTCTGCCTTTTTCCGTGGCTGCTTCACTTTTTTTTCTGGTTCCTCTGGTTTTTCTCCGATATCATCCAGATCTCCATTTAATAAGCTTTCTGCCATAGAGGACTGTAACAATGCATCCAGACTATCCTCATCTGCCGTATATGGGTTCTTTTCTTTGACTGACTGCTCTGGCTCTTCTGACATTCCCATATCCATCGAGCCAAACAAAGCATCATCAAACACACCCTCTGGCAGCGCAGTGTCCTCCTGCATCTGCATGTCTGCTTCGCCAAACACATCGGTATCGTCCGTAGACGCTGCCGCTTCCTCCTGCGGAATTGTCTGCACATTCTCCTGATTTGCCTTCTCGATCAGGGCGTCCAGATTCATGTCATCTGGCTCCTGTTCCTGTGGTTTCTTCTTTACGACCGGATTGGCACCTGCGTCCAGCTTCGTGATATCAACATCATCAAAATCAATATCATCGAAATCCAGATCTCCAAGATCCATGCCATCTAAATGATCCAGTTCATCGAGAGAAATGTCATCCATATCATCTGCATCGACATCTACGCCGGAATCTATATCAATATTCTCATTCAATTCTCCATCCATCGATGATAATTCATCCAATAGACTATCCAGATTGTTCTCGTCCAAAATGTTCCTCCATGTGTATCACAAATTCCACAGATAAAAGTATCATATCACATTCATTTCTCCAAGACAAGTAAAACCACTGCATACAGACATGCAAAGAGGCACCATACATCTGCTGTATGGTGCCTGCTATTTTTATTCCCAATCATCAAAATCCTCATAATCATCATACGCGCCATTGGCATAGTTCTTCGTATAATTGATATTGCTTGAACGCTTCTGCTTTGGCTGCGGACGACTGGATTCACGTTTTTTGTTATTCTGCTTCTTCTTAACCGATTTCTGTTCCTTCTCTAAGCGCATCTGAACTTTGTTTTTGTCCGGAATTGCGATCGTCGACTTACTCTCCTTTGGACGGGATGGCTTGCTTCTTCTGCCTCTGTCTTCCTCATCCTCATCCTTTTTCGGAAACTTAGGAGCACCTCCGTAGTTTCGGTTTGGACGCTCATTTCTCGGTGGTCTGTCTCCATATGGTCTGTCACCGTATGATTTTTCCCCATATGATCGGTTGCCGCGTGGTGGTCTGTCTCCACCTGTCTTCCGGTCTCCTCTCGGTGCGCCAGAACGATCTGATTTCTGGAATCTTGTTCCTCCACCTGCTGGTCGTCTGTCCCGATCAAAATATTTTCCTTGTCCTCTGTTCATGCTGGAACCACCTTCTCTTGTTCCTTCCGTTGCCACGTCTTTATCTCCTTTCGTAACTTCGCATGGATTTTATTTTTAACTTGCATGCATTTTATACTCAATCCTCAGCTTGTCTGCGATCAGAGCAATAAATTCGGAATTCGTCGGTTTTCCTTTTCCAGCACTCACCGTATAGCCAAACATATCCTCGATGACTTCGATCTTGCCTCTTCCCCATGCAACTTCAATCGCATGACGGATGGCACGCTCCACACTGCTGGACGTCGTCTTGTATTTTTTGGCTATACTTGGATACAACAGCTTCGTTATATAATTGAGCATATTCATATCATTGACTGCCATCATGATGCCCTCACGTATGTACTGATATCCTTTGATATGCGCCGGAATACCGATCTCACGAATGATCTCCGTTACATCGTTCTCCATCGAATGCATACCATAGTCATACACATTGTTGGCTGGCAGTTTGGTATCCTCATCTTCGCATCCTTCCATTGGCTCCCCAACCTTTGCAAAGTCTGCAATCTGTATAATTCGTTTTGCCAGTACCTTCGGATTACAAGGCTTCATCATATAATAATCAGCACCCAGATTGAATGCCATATTGATGATCCGGCTCGAACCCACCGTCGACAAGAAAATAATCTTCAAATCCACCAGTGACTGGTTCTCCCGCAGCTGCTCTAATACCTCCAGACCGTCTACGTTGGTAATGAAAACATCCATCAGCAACACATCCGGCTGCGCCTGCAGCACCTGATCATACACCTCGTTGCCATCCGCCGTACAGCAAACAATATCGAATCTCTCCCCATTATAGGCTTCTAACTGCCGACCGAGCATCTCATACCCGGCGTCTGCAATCATCACCCTGATTCTCTCCGTATTCATATTATCCTCCCCTTCTTGGAACCAACCTCCTATCAATCAAAATTAACCATAGGAAGATGATATAATTTCAAAATACCATTGTCAAGCGCATTTCCACAGAAATTTTCTTTTTGTGGATAATTTTGTCTACGCGCTTTTCATCTTCGATTCAAGTCGTATTTTGTCGGCGATAAGTGCTATAAATTCCGAGTTTGTCGGCTTCAGCTTTCCCTGCTGCAATGTATATCCAAATAACTCATGCATCGTGTCGGAGTTGCCTCTGCTCCATGCCACCTCAATCGCATGACGGATGGCACGTTCCACACGGGATGGTGTCGTTGCGTATGCCTTGGCAATCGAAGGATAGAGCTGCTTCGTGATGGAATCGAGGATATCCATATCCTGTACTGCCATCAGAATGGAGCTGCGCAGATACTGATATCCCTTGATATGCGCGGGCACGCCTACCTCGTGAATGATTTCCGTAACCTTTACTTCGAGCTTCGTCTGCAATTCTTCTCCTGCATCCTCCGCCTGGCAGACACTCATCCCCGTCTGTTTGCCTCGCGCTAAGGACAGGATCTCCTTTTCCAGATCGAAATCGTTATATTCTTCATCAATAAAACGGACGAAAATATGATCGACATTTCCCCGGCATGTATTTTGTGCAAATCGAATCTGGCTGGCATTCCCCTGCAGCAGGAATCGGTATCCACGGTTTCCCCAGCTGTTGACCTCTTCCATCACTGCCAGTCCATCCAGATTTGGCAACAGGAAATCCAGCAAAATAACATTTGGATTTTGTGCGCGAATTGCCGAAACTGCGTTTCCGCCGTCTGAAATAATATCACACACGCAAATATCCTTATTATTTGCAAGCTGCTGTCTTAATTCCGTCGCTGCCTTTGTATCATGTTTTATGATAAGCACTTTTGTCTTCATAAAACTATCCCCCTCTAATCTTGATATCAAAGACATTATAGTTTCATTATTTTGCGAGGGCAATACATAATAAAACGCAAGTTGCGACAGTAAATATTGACAGCATTTTCGGTCAATTTTTCCCAATTTTTACTGCATCATTTCCTCGATGAAAATGCCGTAGCCTCGTGTCGAATCGTTGACAAATACATGCGTCACTGCCCCGATCAGCCTGCCATCCTGCAGGATTGGTGTACCGCTCATTCCCTGCACGATTCCACCGGTCAGAGAAAGTAATGTCGAATCGGTTACCTTAAATTCCATGCATCTGCCGTTCTCGTTATCAGAATCGACTGATACAATCTCGATTTCGTATTGTTTCGACTCCCCGGACACTGAGGAAAGCAGATACGCACGTCCGACATACACCTCTGATTTTCGTCCAACTGCCACCCGTGTATCCTGCGTATGTGTCTTTTGCTGTCGTTTTGTCAGGTATCCGTGGATACCAAAAGCACTGTTTTCCTCCACACGCCCGATCACATACCGTCCGGTATAATTGATGATTCCCTCCAGTCGTCCCGGCTTATCCGTCTCTGGCTTTTCGATGCGCACGATCGTCGTCTCATACACCGCGCCATCAGACACGCGGAACATGATTCCTGTGTCATTGTCGTTGATGCTATGTCCAAGTGCGGCAAACCGTTCGCCATCTGTGTAGGTGATCGTTCCGATTCCGGAAATATCATCTTTTACCCAGAGTCCAAGTGCATAGCCACCATCCTTTTTCTTCACCGGTGTCACACGCACAGTCCGGTACTCATTTTCCCGGCAGACACGGAACAAAAGCTCATGTCCTTCGCTTTGCTGTACCAGCTCCAGCATTGATTTTTTATCGTCCACACTCTGCCCGTTGATGCGCATTACATAATCGCCCGGCGATAACAGATTCTCACATGGATTGCATGTGTTTCCCTGTTCGTCCACAACCGAATTGACGCCGATCACCATTACACCTTTTGTTTTTACATAGATTCCAACTGGTTCTCCCGATGGGCAGACCATGCATTCCGTCTCCCCATCACTCGATACAACCGGCAGAGAATCTGCCGCCTGCGTCTCAACATCTGTATCTCCTCCCTTTGTGAACAGGAAATCCCGGTTGTGATACCCTAAGATGCCAAGCACCAGCAGCAACAGTACAACTAAAAAGATTCGATACTTTCTCACATCGTTTCCTCCTCTCCTGATTTCATTTCTTTATTTCAAATCGCTTTATTTCATATAATTTGTGCTATAAAAAAAGAGTACATAGATTCCTCCATGTACTCTTAGTATCGAATATTTCATTCTATGTAATTCAGTTTATTTTTGCCTGTTCTGCCAATCCTTTCATCTCGGTCACAGTGTGAATCGTCGTCTCTGTGATCTTTGCACCACCGATGAGTCTTGCCAGTTCTTCAATTTCCTCTTCCTTTGAAAGTAACCGGATGCTGGAAATTGTTTTCTCATTTTCCACATTTTTTTCAATCAGATAATGTGCATCTGCCATCGCCGCGATCTGCGAAAGATGCGTGATACAAATGACCTGATGCTGTCGTGACAGAATCGACATCTTCTCTGCCACCTTCTGTGCGGTTCTGCCGCTGATACCGACATCGATCTCATCAAAGACAAGCGTCGGTGTGTCATCCTGATTTGCAAGACAGGATTTCATCGCAAGCATGATTCGTGACAGCTCACCACCGGACGCAACCTCATGCAGCGGGCGCATCGCTTCGCCGACATTCGTCGAGATATAGAAGCACGCATCATCGTAGCCATTTGCAGAATAATTCGGCGATGTCTCAAACCGCATCTCAAACCGAACCATATTAAAGTTCATATCCTCCAAGGACTCCCGGATCTTCTTACAAAGTTTTTCCGAAAGTGCCCATCTGTGCTCGGATAATACCCGGCAGCTCTCTTCGAGCTTCGCCGTCTGTTTCTTCCATTGTGCCTCAATCTCCTGCATATGCACCTCATAGCCAGTAAGCGTATCATATTCTTTCTCGAAAGCTGCAAGGCTTTCTAAGATCTGTGAAATGGAATTTCCGTATTTTGCCTTTAACGAATTGATCTGATCCAGACGACCTTCCATCTCACGGAACTGTCCTTCATCAAACTCCATATCCTTCATATACCCACTGATCTCACGGTTGAAGTCTGACAGCAGTCCATCTGCATCCTCTAAGATGCCAGCCGCATCGGTAAGCTCCTCATCCAGTTCCGTGAGCCTGCGCATATCCTTGATGGCACGCCCAAGCTGTTCTCCCGCAGAAGCAGCTCCATATCCGGTCAGTGCATAGATGTCGTTTGCATATTGCAGGATTTCCTTCGCATTGACTGCCTTTTTATACTGCCGTTCCAACTGGACATCCTCGCCGTCAACCAGCTTTGCATCCTTGATCTCCTTGATCTGATACTGCAGGAAATCCATGCGTTTGTTTTTCTCTGCCTCGTCCATGCTGCCTTTTTTCTTTTCTTCTTCAAGTTCCCGGTAGATATGGTAATCTTCCTGCACCTGTTTTTTCAGCTTCTGAATATCTTCCCCACCGAAACGATCCAGTATCTCCAGATGCTTCGCCGGCTTTAACAGCGTCTGCTGTTCATGCTGTGCGTGCAGATCGATCAGAAGCGATGCGATCTCCTTTAGCCGCATGATCGTCACCGTCGTATCATTTACCCGGTTGACGGTTCTGCCATTCGGCGATAACCGCCGGGATATCAGCAAAGTACCGTCCTCATCCGGTGTCACCTCCAGCTTCTCAAGTGCCTCTATAATGGCTGGCTGA
>CAVKUW010000089.1:6423-8320 GCA_963659815.1 Butyricicoccaceae bacterium | reverse complement strand
TCAAGGTACTATAGAAATAGGGGCAAAGTTACTTATGGTTTTGACCCCAACATCGTAATATGAAAATAATATGAAATTATTGCTTGAAGGCGTATTTTTTATATACATGTTTTATATTTTTATTTTGAATAATTGAATGAAAGGAAAAGGACATGGAACAGAAATTTGGAAAAATCACAGTAGAGACTTGTGAAGCAGATGGTGTAGAGATTGAGGGATTGAAAGTAATCACACCTTCTGTGTTTGGCGATGATAGAGGCTATTTTATGGAGACCTACAATTATAATGATTTTGCAGCGGCAGGCATTGACTGTACATTTGTACAGGATAACCAGTCCAGCTCTAAGAAAGGTGTGCTTCGTGGATTGCATTTCCAGATCAATTATCCACAGGATAAGCTTGTGCGTGTTGTAAGTGGAGAGGTATTTGATGTGGCAGTGGATTTGCGGGAAGGATCAAAGACATTTGGTAAATGGTTTGGTGTTCGCCTGTCTGCAGAGAACAAGAAGCAGTTTTTCATTCCAAAGAATTTTGCACATGGATTCATTGTATTATCCGATCATGCAGAGTTTTGCTACAAATGTACAGATTTTTATCATCCAAACGATGAGGGCGGTTTGCTGTGGTCTGATCCGGAAATTGGCGTAGAATGGCCGATGCCGGAAGGAATGACGGTAGAAGATCTGACATTCTCAGAGAAGGATACCAAGTGGAGTGGTATTAAGGAGTATAAAAAATAGGCATGGAAAAGAAAACAACTTCACGGTTTCGACAATTTATAAATCTTCCGATCGAATTAGTTCAAAATCGGACATTGATCGGAAATCTGGCGAAGAATGATTTTAAGACACGGTTTGCTGGTTCTTATTTGGGTGTGATCTGGGCGTTTGTGCAGCCGATTGTTACAGTTGTTGTGTATTGGTTTGTGTTTACCGTAGGATTGCGTCAGGGTAGACCGAGCGGGCACCCATTTGTACTGTGGCTGATGGCAGGACTTGTTCCGTGGTTCTTTTTTTCGGAGGCGTTGAACGGTGGAACAAATGCATTGATTGAGTACAATTATCTGGTAAAGAAAGTTGTATTTAATATTGATATATTGCCGTTGGTGAAAGTGCTGTCGGCAATCTTTGTACATGTGATATTTACGGCATTTACGATTGTTTTATGTTGGTGCAACGGATATATCCCAAGTGTTTATTTGTTGCAGATTATATATTATATGATTTGTAACTTTCTGCTTGTGTTAGGATTGGCGTATTTTACATCTGCGGTGGTTGTTTTTTTTCGGGATCTGACACAGATTGTAAATATTGTATTACAGATTGGAATGTGGATGACTCCAATTATGTGGAATATATCGGATATTTTGGTGAACCATCCCACTTTAGCAAAAGTATTTAAATTAAACCCGATGTATTATATTGTAGATGGATTTCGAAATGCGTTGTTGGATCATATTTGGTTTTGGGAGAAGCCGTTATGGACACTTGCCTTTTGGATTATTACATTGCTATTCTTTGTTATAGGTGTGAATGTGTTTAATCGACTGAAGGTGCATTTTGCAGATGTGTTATAAGAAAAAGAGAGATAAATTATGAGCGAGACGGCGATTCGTGTACAGAATGTAACGAAATTATATAAATTATATGATAAACCATCCGATCGATTCCGGGAGTCCCTGGGTTTAACGAAAAAAGTATTGCATCGCGAACATTATGCATTGCATGATCTTAATTTTGATATTAAAAAAGGGGAATGTGTTGGAATTATTGGGACAAATGGTTCTGGTAAATCAACGATTCTCAAGATTATTACCGGAGTTCTGAATCCGACAAGTGGTAATGTGGAGATTGATGGACGTATTTCTGCATTGCTTGAGTTGGGAGCCGGATTTAAT
>CAVKUW010000089.1:0-6413 GCA_963659815.1 Butyricicoccaceae bacterium | reverse complement strand
GGAATACACAGGACTTGAGAATGTGTATTTAAATGGAACTATGATTGGCTTTACCAAGAAGGAGATTGATGCAAAACTGGATTCAATATTGGAATTTGCAGATATTGGAGAGTTTATTCATCAACCGGTTAAAACATATTCTTCCGGTATGTTTGTACGGTTGGCTTTTGCAGTAGCGATTAACATAGATCCGGAAATTTTGATTGTAGATGAGGCATTGTCTGTTGGTGATGTGTTCTTTCAAACAAAGTGTTATAAAAAGTTTGAGGAATTTAAAGAACAGGGGAAAACTATATTGTTCGTAAGCCATGACCTGAGCAGTATCAGTAAATATTGTGATCGTGTTGTGCTGTTGAATAAGGGTGTAAAACTGGCAGAGGGACGTCCAAAAGAAATGGTTGACATGTATAAAAAGGTACTAGTTGGCCAGTTGGATTTGGAACATGTGGATGAGGAAACAGAAAATATTGCCAAGGCACCAAGTATGGAGGCAGCAAAATCTGTAAAAGAAGCAAAATGCTGGAAGGATTTGCTTTCACAAAATGAAAATGCCATTGAGTATGGTGATAAGAAAGCAGAGATTATTGATTATGCGATTGTAGATAGCTGTGGAAATATTACCAATACGATTGAAAAGGGAAAACCTTTTACGGTACGCATGAAGGTGCAGATGCATGCGCCAATTGAATATCCGATATTTGCGTTATCCATCAAAGATGCCAAAGGAACAGAAATTACCGGTACAAATACAATGTTTGAAAAGACCGACTTTGAGGTTGGACCTATTATGGAGATATCTTTTGAGCAGGATATGAATCTGCAAGGAGGCGAGTATCTTCTTTCATTTGGTTGTACTGGTTATAATGGCACGGATTTCACGGTATATCATCGTTTATATGATGTATGCAATATCACAGTCGTGTCAGATAAAAATACAGTTGGATATTACGATATGAACTCGAAGATTACAGTTCAGACTTATGAAGGGACGAATATATGCAGAAAATAGGTTCCATAACAATTGATGACACATACTATCCTGGCAAGGATTTGTACAGTGACGGCGAAATTGAAGATGAAATGCTGGATATAGCAAAAAATGTTCCGGTTTCCGAGTATAATCGTGTGATAGCAGAGCGAAAATCCTGGGCGATTTTGTATCATTTTTCAAATGTCAGGGAGAATATTGTACAATCAATGCCGATTACAAAAGAAGACAGTGTGTTGGAGATAGGAGCAGGTTGTGGAGCAATTACTGGTGTACTTGCTCGTATGGCAAAAAGCGTAGATGCGGTGGAACTTTCTATGAAACGTTCGCTGATTAACGCGTATCGACATCAGGAAGCAGATAATATCACAATTAAAGTTGGTAATTTTCAGGAAGTGGAACAACATCTGGAGAAGAAATATGATGTGATCACGTTGATTGGCGTATTTGAATATGCATGTAGTTATATTGATAGTGAACAGCCATATGCAGAATTTTTAGAAATTATCAAGAAGCATTTAACCAAAGATGGGCGACTTATTCTTGCGATAGAAAATAAATTTGGATTGAAATATTGGGCAGGATGCCGGGAAGATCATATAGCAACATTTTTTGGCGGAATTGAAGGGTATGCAAAAGATAGTTATGTGCGGACATTTTCTAAAAACGAGTTAGCCCATATGTTGGAACAGGCTGGTTTTTCTGAGCATACTTTTTATTATCCATACCCGGATTATAAGTTGCCTGAAAAGATCTTTTCGGATGAATATCTGCCACATGAGAATGAACTGAATGTAAATCATCGGAATTTCGATCGGAATCGTGTACGATTGTTTGATGAAAATAAAGTGTATGGGGAATTGATTAGAGCAGAAATGTTTCCTGAGTTCTCAAACTCATTTTTGATTGTAGCTAAAGGAGTGTAGGATGGAGCGATTAATTTATACAAAATATTCGAATCAACGTCATCCAGACTACGCGATTCGCACCGATATTGTTTGTCGGGAGGACGGAAGCCGCGTTGCGCGTAAATATGCAGATACAAGATTGGCACGTCCACATATTGAACATATGAACGAGGTATATGGATTGTTGCAAAAAGAGTTTGCAGGGAGCCGTTTGTGTGCAAATCGGGCAAACCTTACAGATGCATATATCGAATTTGAATATATAGATGGAGATACACTAGAGGCTGCATTAGATGCATGTCTGGCAAATGATGACAAGGATGGATTTGCGGAGTTAGTAAAACAGTATGCTTCCGAAATTCGACATGTATATTTGAATGGGCAATCGGTTTGTGAAGAAAGAAGTCAGGACGAAATAGAACAATATCAAAAGGTATTCGGGGAAATAACACTTCCGGTATCTGTACCTTTTTCAAAAGGGGTAGATATTGATTTAATATTTTCCAACATTATGGTACAGGGGAATACATGGATAGTGATTGATTATGAGTGGACCTTTGACTTCCCGGTTCCTGTGGATTTTTTACTTTGGCGTGCGGGTAAAGTATATTTGGAGAATTATGCAAACCGTGCGAGCATTGATGAAACAGAGATGAATCGGATGCTTGGAGTCACACCCGAGAATGTACCTGCATATCGGCAGATGGAACTGCATTTTTTGCAGCAATACTGCTACAGAGATCAGAGCGATTTATATGCATTGTATGGAACAATGGGACAGTATGTCATGAATCTGGATCTCGAAGAAGCAATTAAGGGAAATGAAAATGGAACAAATCAGGTTCAATTGTATTATGATACGGGAAAAGGATATTCAGAAGCAGAAAGTGATATCATCCGTATTTATCCAGATGAAAAAGGTGAGTTTCATTTGCAAAGAAAGCTGCCTGATGCTTTGCGGAATTTAAGGATTGATCCGGGTGAGATTCCGTGTGTTGTATATATTCAGAAGGCGATTGGATATACGGAAAATGCATCTTATGAATTAGAGTATCGGACAAATGGATACCGGTTTGACAAACATGCGTATGTGATGGAACAGGGCGATCCACAGATTTATATTAAAAACATGAAGGAACACACCTATTTGATAGAGTTTGATTATACCATTCAGGCAGATGCTGCGATTGTGCAGGAAAAGGCAGCCAGTGTCAAAGGATGGGAAAAATTAAAAGGGATGATACAACATGCAAAATAAATTTACGAGCAGAAGTAAACATTTGGATTTCATCATATTGGATCTTATCTGTATAGAGGCGTCTTACTGGTTGGCATATTATATCAGACTTGGAAGGCTTGTGAATTCCACACCGGGGGAATATACAATGATGAATATTATGGTTATTTTAATCCATTTATCCATCATGTTTATTTCGGAAGGGTATTCTGGAATTTTAATGCGGAATGCCATACAGGAATTGAAAAAAGTAGTCATTCATAATGCAGAGATGTTTGCAGTGATTTTGTTTATATTGTTCTTTGCGAAACAATCTTCGGTGTATTCTCGAATATTGTTTGCGTTGTTTGTAGTCATTGACACAATTACCATGTATATTGTACGTCTTGTGAGAAAGAAAGTATTATATTCCAATGAGGACAAAGAGCGCGGAAAGGGACAGATGCTTATTGTTACGAATCATGCACATGCGCAAAGTCTGGTAAAAGGGTTGGCAGAAAGTGGATATCGAAATTACCTGATTCATGGAATTGTCGTTTTGGATAAGGATATGACTGGCCAGAAAATCGATGGCATTGATGTTGTTGCAGATGCCGAAGGAATGTATGAATATGTAAAATCCAATATCATTGATGAGATATTTTTGGAGTATGATGGAGAGGGCGTTGCAGAAATTACCAAACGATTTCTTGCGATGGGTGTTGTAGTACACGTAAGCATCAATAATATTCTTCCGGGAACTCCGAATGCAGCTGTAGAGAATATTAGTCATTATACGGTAATTACAACAAGCATCAATATCATGTCATTCAAACAAAAGGTTATTAAACGATTGATGGATATTGGAGCATCTATTATAGGTATGGCAATTACAGCGATATTGTTTGTGATATGTGCACCAATTATCTTTATACAGTCACCAGGACCAATCTTTTTCAAACAGGAACGTGTTGGAAAGAATGGAAGACGGTTTAAGATTTATAAATTCCGATCTATGTATATGGATGCAGAAGAACGGAAGAAAGAGCTTATGGCGCAGAATAAAATGTCCGGTCTGATGTTCAAGATGGATGATGATCCGCGTGTAACGCCAATCGGCAGGTTTATGCGGAAGACAAGCATTGATGAGTTTCCACAGTTCATTAACATATTTAAAGGTGATATGAGTTTAGTTGGGACAAGACCTCCAACGGTGGATGAATATAATCAGTATGATCAGCACCATAAGAGCCGGCTCGCTATGAAACCAGGACTTACGGGTATGTGGCAGGTGTCTGGACGAAGCGAGATTACGGATTTTGAAGAAGTTGTTCGATTGGATAACGAATATATTATGAATTTCAGTATTAGTTTGGATATTAAGATACTGATAAAGACCGTATTTACGGTGTTGAAGAGAAAGGGATCGGTATAGGTTGGAGATGACGGCATCCGTTGGAAATATAGTTTTATATATCTTGTTTTTGTGGATTGCGCCAGTATTTGTCGGTAATGCAGTATGTAACAGATTGAGCATGCGGGGGACGATCCCCCGAAGTTTTGTTATGGGATATCTGAGTATGTGGGCAGTTTTTCAGATTATCACGGTTCCGCTTATTCTGTTGAAGGCAAGTTTCCTTGTGGATGTTGTTGTGTATTCGATGTTCCTTATTGGGATTATTGTTTATGGGATTGTGAAAAAAACATATCGTAGTATGATAATTCCAAAGGTAGAGCCATCTGCGTGGGTTGGAATCATCGTTATGCTTGCAGCTGGAATATATATGATTGTACAGTCATACCGATTACAACTCACCAATGCGGATGATACACGATTTGTTGTCAATGCAGTTGATACGGTTCGTACAAATCGAATGCTACTTACAGATGTGAACACGGGAAAGGAGATATTATCCTGGACCGGAGATTTGTTCAAGGATGTGATATCTCCGTGGGCGGTATTTGCGGCATATCTGTCAAAGATAACAGGTATTTCGGCAGCAAGTATGATGCATACATTTTTACCACCGGTATTGCTGGCGGTGATGATGTGCGTCTTCTGGTTGATTGCAGGTGAGTTATTTGATAAACATATATACCGGGCTTTGTTTGTGATTCTTCTACTCGTAATGTATGTGTATGGATATTTTTCGATCTATAATGCGGAAACTTTTACGATAATCCGCTTATGGCAGGGAAAAGCAACTATGGCAGCAGTTGGAATACCGGCGCTTCTGTATGCTTTTTTGCGTTTGTACCGATTACTTCCAAATGATAGACGATGGAAAGAAAAGACGGTATATAATGTGGAACAAAAAGGAGCAATCTGTATGGTATGGCTTACGGTGTTTGCAGTTGCGCTTCTCACAAGTATGAGCTATATACTTTCAACGGTTATGATTGGATGCTTTGGGTTCACATATGGAATTGCAAAGAAAAGCTTACGCACTGCGGTAATGGTGTGGAGTGCATGTCTGGTCAATATCGCATATCTTGGAATTTCGACAGTGTTACATTGATTTCAGGATATGTATGGAGGAAGGAAAATTGAGTAAGAAAGACATAAAGATTGTAATAGCGGCACATAAACCTTATCGTATGCCGGAAGATACTATGTATGTGCCATTGCATGTTGGTGCAGAGGGAAAGAAAAATCCAGATGGAACGCCTCTTGATCTGGGGTATCAGAAGGATAATGAAGGTGACAATATATCAGCGAAAAATCCATATTACTGTGAACTGACAGGTATTTATTACGCTTGGAAAAATATAGCAGCAGAGTATCTGGGACTTGTACATTATCGGCGTTATTTTAAAGGGAAAAATAAAAGTAAGGATCCTTTTGCGTGCATCGTTACTGAACCAGAGATGGAGAAGATCTTTAAGACACACCGTATAGTAGTGCCAAAGAAGCGTAAATATTATATTGAGACATTGTATTCACATTATGCACACACACATTATGCAGAACATTTGGATTGCGTGCGGGAAATCATTGGAGAACAATGTCCAGATTATCTGAACTCTTATGATAAAGTGATCAAACAAACTTCTGGCTATATGTTTAATATGATGGTGATGGAGCGTGCATTGTTTGACTCGTATTGTGCATGGTTGTTTGCGATTCTTTTTGAGTTGGAAAAAAGGGTTGGTGAGAAACAACCGGAGATGTCAGCATTTCAGAGCCGTTTTTATGGACGGGTAAGTGAAATTATATTTAATGTATGGTTGGATCATCAGATTCAATCAGGCCAGATTTCACAAAAAGATGTGAAGGAACTGCCATTTATCTATATGGAGA
>CAVKUW010000088.1:0-18031 GCA_963659815.1 Butyricicoccaceae bacterium | reverse complement strand
CACGGTGGTGTGAGAGGTCGGGAAAATTTATTTAATTTTCCCTCCTACTCGATTGCGGAAAAGACCTTGAACCCATGGGCTCAAGGTCTCCTCGCCATAAATGGCTCGTCGGTCGGTTCGGTGGGAAAAAGGTCCACTGGACCTTTTTCTGTTTCCACCTCACCCCATCTTCCGCAGGGGTACGGTGATTGTCTCCGTCTTACCCCATCTTCCGCGTTAAAAGAGATGGGCTGCAGACGAGGTATAGAAAACAGCTTGCCCATATAGGATAAGTTTGGTAAAATGTAGGTACTATGGGAAAAGCGATATCTTCAAAATTTCATAAGATGCGCGCGGAGGACCTGAAACGGCAGGTGGAACTCAGTAAGCGGAAGGCAGAGTTTAAAATTCCACCGTTTGTTGTCAAGCAGTTTGACATCGATGAGCTGCATGAGGAAGGACGGTTATGTTATCGCCTTGTGCCGAAACAGGGGTTCAATGGGACGTACATTATGTACCTGTATTCCAGTAAGCTTTGCTTTCGGATGAATCCTGCGGAATGGATGTTCCTTGCGAAGACGGCACTTGCATGTCATGCGGGCATTTTCCTGCCGATGTATCCACTTGCACCAGAGCATTGCTGTCGGGAGGTCTTTCAGATGCTGGAGCCGGCATATGCGAACTGTACGAAGGGACAGGATGTGGAGCGTGTGGTTCTGATGGGCTGTGGCGCTGGCGGCGGACTGGCATTGTCGCTTGCGATGGTAGCTTGGAGGGAAGGCTTGCGCAAACCGGATCAGCTGTATCTGCTGTCTCCGATGATGGATACCGAGTTTTTTGATAAGAGCTTAGAGCAGGAACTGATCGAGAATTCCAAGCATGCAAAGTGGACATTTTACAATGAGCATGTCAAAGAGTTCCTGAACTCCTACTGGGTGCGTGATTATGCGGTCAAGACGGAATATACCAGTCCATATTATGGAGACATGACCGATATCTGTGATGATGTCGTGCTGTTCTCCGGGGTGCAGGATCTGTATCACTGCTATGCACGGGAGTTTTATAAGAAAGCCAAGAAGGCTGGCGTGAATATCCGGTTCTTTGAGTTTGAGGATGAAGCGGAAGATTTCATGATTTACGATAAGACAAAGGAGTACAAGAAAGCACAGGGCTTTTTGATCGACTGTATCAATGGAACATTCGATACATCGCTGCGTGCAATCTATCCTTTGAAAATGATGTCGGACTGGTCAAAGAAATATCCGGAATATTTCAAGGATGACTGGGCTTCGAAGTTTATATATGACCACAAATTTGATTTCTCCAGATTGAATCCACATATCAGTGAATATCAGAATATCCGCATGGCGGCGGATGTGAGTGCCTGCGATATGCTGGTGCGTCGGTTTACCGAGGAGTTCCCTTGTGGAACGGTTGTACATATGGCATGCCGGCTGGACAATATGTTTGGCAGAGTGGACAATGGAAGAATTCAGTGGTATAGCGTAGATTCACACAATATCATGTCGATTCGGCGTGCGATGTATGGCGTGCGCGAGCGGGAAAAGACGATCGGACGGCGGCTGATGGATTTTTCATGGTTAGATGAGATCCGGTGCAAACAGAATCAGGGTGTCATGTTCGTGTGTGACGATGGATTTTCGTACCTGAATAAGAATGAGGTGCGGGATCTGATTGCGAAGATCCGGGCGTTGTTCCCAGGTTCACGTCTGGTATTTACCGCATCGACGACACTTGCAAATGCGACGGCAAATACATGGAAACATAGCCAGACCATACAAAAGCGGAAGAAACGGAAGTTTTCGGTGAATGATGCCACGCAGATGTTTGGCGCATGGCGGCCGGATTACCGCATTATCGACGAGCAGCCGATCTTCCGGTATTTGGAGATACCGAAGAAGCTGGACTGGATCACAAAGCTGATGTGCCGCTATAATCTGATCGGTTATAATCATAGAATTGTACATGTCAAGCTCGGCAGTGAAGAGTATAAGAT
Source organism: Butyricicoccaceae bacterium (assembly GCA_963659815.1). GTDB lineage: Bacteria > Bacillota > Clostridia > Lachnospirales > Lachnospiraceae > Coprococcus_C. The sequence continues at coordinate 16,035 of CAVKUW010000088.1, read as the reverse complement.
CAATTACAAATATTAAGGCTGTCTGTAAATGCAGGACAGCCTTTTCTTTTTCTGATCAATGAGGATAGAACGGAAGAAGCGGGAAAGGAGAAGGAATGTTAGAGGTAGAAAATCTGGTAAAGCAATTTGAAAAAAATGAGAAGAAACATAAGAAAGTATTGTTTTCAGCGGTCGATCATATAAGTTTGCACATAAAGGAGAGCGAGATCGTCGGGGTATTAGGCCCAAATGGTGCAGGAAAGACGACGCTGCTGCGGATGCTTGGCTGTCTGATGCAGCCGACGGAGGGCGTTGTCCGATATACCGATGGCGACCGGATCATCACAGATCAGACAGAGATCAAGCGACAGATCGGCTATCTGTCGGGCAACACGAGGTTGTATGGCAGACTTTCCACGCGGGAGCTGCTTACAATCGCCGGAAACATTTATGGATTGTCAGAAGAGGTAATTCGGACGCGGATTGAGGGGATCGCGCAGATTTTGTCGCTGGAAGATTTTATTGATAACCGGATTGAGAAGCTGTCCACCGGACAGACACAGCGGGCGTCTATTTCCCGGTGCCTGATCCACAGTCCGAGGCTCTATATCTTTGATGAGCCGACGCTGGGACTGGATATTGTGAGCAGCAGTGCGATTGTCGATTTCATGCGGGCAGAGAAGGAGCGCGGAAAGGCAGTGCTTTACTCGACCCATTACATGGAGGAAGCGGAACTTCTGTGTGACCGGATTTTGATGCTGGCGCATGGATGTGTGATTGCGGAAGGAACCCTGCCTGAGATCTATGCACAGACAGAAACAACGAATCTACGGGATGCATTTAAAAAGCTGATACCTGCAGGAAAGGAGGAAATGTCATGAATTTCAAGGTGATCAAACAACTGTATAAGAAAGAAATATTAGACGTCCTCCGGGATAAAAAGACGATTATTATGATGGTGATCGTGCCACTTTTGATCTATCCGCTGATGTTTGTTGGCGGTATGGTCATGATGTCAAAAGTGACAACACAGATGGATACACAGACATATGAAATTGCGGTTGATTTTATGGATACGAATCCGGAGCTTGTCGAGATGTTTCTGCATCCGGACGATGACACGCTGCATTTCAAGCTGTGCGATCTGAATGTCATGGATGCAGATATTTCGATGATCCTGCGGGGAGAAAAGATCAATGCGATCGTATATGAAAATGAAGATGGAACCGGATACAATATCGCGTATCTGTCCTCGGTTACGAATTCCAGCTATGCGGAACAGAAGGTGCGTCAGGTGCTCTCAGCGTATTCGGATTCCCTGACGAATCAGAGTCTGGAGGCGGCAGGATTAGACCCGGATACGGTGTTACATCCATTTGAGGTAGAGGACGACGACCGCGCGAGTACTGAGGAGACGACCGGAAGTCTGCTCGGCGTGATCGTGCCATTTATGCTGGTTGTGAGTCTGCTGATGGGAACGATGTACCCGGCAATCGACACGACCGCCGGAGAACGGGAGCGTGGAACACTTGAGACGATATTGACGCTGCCTGTCACGAATCAGGAACTGATCTTCAGTAAATTCCTGACCGTTGGAACGATTGGCGTAGCATCTGCTTTGTTAAATGTCCTTTCGATGGGCGGAATCGGTGTATATCTGTACAAACTGGCGGCACAGACGACCAGTATGGTTTCGAAGATACAGGTGTCAAAATTCGTTCCGGCAATCTTAGTCTGTTGCCTGTGTATTCTTGCTTTTGCAGTTTTGATCAGTGCGCTTTCCATGTGCTTCTGCGTATTTGCAAAGACCTACAAGGAGGCAAATAATTATATTACACCGCTTATGCTGCTTGTGATGTTTGCGTCGTTTATCGGGTTTATGCCAAATGTCACACTCACCCGGAACATGGCGCTTGTCCCGGTTGCAAATATCTGTCTGTTGATCCGCGATCTGCTGGCATTTAAGTTCAGCTTTTCTGCAATCACGATCGTCTTGTTCAGCAATGTGTCATACGGAATCATAGCGGTGCTTATCCTTGGAAAGCTCTACAACAGTGAAGCGATTTTGTTTGGCGATGGAACTGGAAATGTACAGATCTTTGAACGCCGAAGCAATATGATCAAGGGTGGCGTACCGTCGGTTGGAGATGCCTGTCTGGTACTGCCGGTCGTGCTCGTTCTGATGATCTATGCCGGTGGTTTTGCCAGTGCGAAGAGTATGCTTGTTGGATTGCTTGTCACACAGGGCATTGTCGGTGGGGTTCCGCTTCTGACGGCATGGTATACAAAGAAGGATATGCGAAGGACATTTCGTATCCGGCTTTGTCGTCCGGGATTTCTGCTTGGCGGACTTGTGCTGATGATGGGAACGATTCTGGTGGGTATGCTCCTGACAAGTATCACAAGCATGTTGTTTCCGGAGAGTGCGGAGAGTATGACAGGATCTATGGAAGCGATCTATTCATATGGATATGGAGTCTGTCTGCTGCTGATTGCTCTGCTTCCGGCGGTGTGCGAGGAGCTTTTGTTCCGGGGATTTCTGTTATCTTCGCTGAAACATACGATGAAGAAACGGGCGGCAATTCTGACAGCAGCAATCATATTTGGACTGTATCATATGAATCTGGTGCAGACACCGACAACAGCACTGATCGGTATGGCACTCTGCTATGTGGCAGTACAGTCGGAGAGTTTGCTGCCAGGCATGCTCATGCATTCTTTCAACAATGCATTGTCCGTGACAGCCGGATTTTATCCGAAACAGATTGCACGTATCCTGCCGATTTTTTCGGAGAATGGAGTGCCGGTTCTGGTGTTGATTGTCGGCGGAGTCGGGCTGTGTGTGCTCGGCGTATATATAATAAAACGCTCGAAAAATAAGGCGTTTCCGGTTGAGTCAGATGCCCGTTTGTGATATGATAGGAAGTAGGTTAAGAAAGGTTCACCAATGAGTATGGAACAGCAGAAAAAAAGAGATTATGAGATATACTGGCCACATGTGATGCTGGTTGGCGCCATTGCACTTGTGTTTGTCCTGATCGGTGTTGTCATAGGTGTCAATATCGGAAAAAGCAAGAAATATAAGCCGGTTCCTGTGACGGGACAAGGGTATACATGGACATTGCAGCCGGGCGCAGAAGCGCAGATGATCTATACGAACTTCTGGCAGTTTGCGAAAGCCAGTTATGTGTTGGTTGGCGATATTCCGAATTGTGAATTTTATAAGATTGTAAAGGAAGTGCCGCGCAACGATTTCCAGACAGATAATTTCTACATGGAGGACGGCGACAGCACGATCATGGCATACCATGCCGGAGATGGCAACCGGTTGTCTGCACTTGCTGTGGATGTGTCTTCGTATCAGTCAGAGCTTGACTGGGAGGTGTTGAAGCAGGCGGGCGTTACGATTGCGTTTATCCGGGTTGGATACCGGGGCTATGGCTCGGAAGGAAAAATGGTGGCGGATGAGATGTTTCAGACGCATATTGAGGGCGCCAAAGCAGCCGGAATCAAGGTAGGAATTTATTTTTACAGCCAGGCGATCAGCTACGAGGAAGGTGTGGAGGAAGCACAGTTTGCGCTGAATCTGGCATCTGCATATACGCTCGATATGCCGGTTGTGATTGATACAGAGGAGGTTTATGCGGACGGAGCGAGAACCGCTGACCTCACCAATGATGCACGGACGGATGGCGTTGTCGGATTCTGCGAGACCGTGAAGAGCGCAGGCTACACACCGATGATCTATTCGAACCGGAACTGGTTTGTACAGAAGCTGGATATGACAAGACTAGGAGATTATAAGCTGTGGCTGGCACATTATGCGAATCAGCCGGATTTCCCATATCTGTATTCTGGCTGGCAGTATACAGGAACTGGCACGATCGCGGGAATCGGACAGGAACTGGATTTGAACGTATGGATGGAAGGCAGTGTTTATTAGGAACGGGGAGTGCCTATGTTGAATTGGGATCTGGCATATGATTATGCGGCGATTTATCTGCTGCTTATCATAATCATATGGTATTTTCATGAAAAAAGAATACCGCTTGCGAGTCACCGGACTTTTTTAGTGGCACTTGCCGCAGTCTTTGTCTCATCCGGACTGGAAATCGTCAGCACGAAGCTTGCACAGATGTCCGGCACAGAAGGAAATGTTGGATTCTGGGTGACAAGCACCTTGCAGCATCTGGCGCTGAATGCGATTCCGCTGCTGTTTGCGTATTATGTGCTGCAGATCGTACATATCAATGCCAAACAGATGCTGCATGCCAAATGTATGCTGACATTCTGCGGCGTGGTTGATGTGGCTGCACTGGTGACGAATCCATATACCCATTGGGTGTATGAGGCGGAAAGCTGGCAGTATACCTATGACTATGGGGTGCTGGTGCTGATCGCGGTTGCGCTTGCAGCGATCGTCGCAAGCTCGGTTGTGGCATTGCACCGGGTAAATCATACATTGTTTGCCAAGGCAATGGTTGTGATGTTTCATATGCTGCTTGTTGTGTTAGCAGTTTTTTTGCAGTTGAAAACACATGTATTGCTGTTGAATTTCGTGACGGCAACGGTTTGCTTGACACTTTATTATTACCTGCAGAATCCGAATGCTGTGATTGATACAGTGACGAAGCAGTTTAACCGGCGCTTTTTTGGCGAATATCTGCATACCTTTTTTATCAATCAAAAACCACTAGGAATCGTTGTGGTCGCGATGGATGATTTCAAGTTTATCAATAAGACCTACGGTGTTGAGAACGGAGATAATCTGCTCCGGCAGGTCGGAGCTTTCATGGAAACGCTTCCGTTTTCCAAGACGGTGTTCCGCTTAGGCGCAGACCAGTTCTGCATCGTGCTATACAAAGATCTGGATCAGATCGATGCGGTGGCGCAGACGGTGCATGAGCGGTTCCGGCATCCGTGGTATAGTGAGAGTCAGGCGGGCATTATGATGTCTGCGTCGATCTGTTGTGTGAACTGTCCGGCGGATGCGTCGGCATATGGACAGTTGATCGAGGTTATGGATTATTCGATGTCGATGGCGAAGCGTTTGCAGAAGGGCAGGATTACCTATGCAAAGGATTATGATTTAGGTAAGATCAAACAGGACAAGGCGTTTGAAAAGGCAGTCAAGCAGGCTCTTGACCGGGATGAGTTGATGGTATATTACCAGCCAATTTTCTCGGTGGAGAAAGGCGTCTATAATTCCGCAGAGGCGCTGGTGCGTCTGCATGATGCAGAGCTTGGCTGGATATCGCCGGAGGATTTCATCCCGATTGCCGAGCGTAACGGTATGATTATTGAGATGGGAGAAGTCATTCTGGATAAGGTGTGCCGGTTTATTCATGATTTTAAGCTGGCGCAGACGACGGTAGAGTATATCGAAGTCAATATCAGTCCGGTACAGCTGATGCAACAGCATTTTTCGGACCGGGTAAAACAGATCATGGAAAAATACGATGTGCGGCCGGATCAGATCAACATCGAGATCACAGAGACCGCGACCATCAGTATGGCGGATACCGTCAATGCAAATATCATGGATCTCGTGCAGTATGGAATTAAATTCTCACTGGATGATTACGGTTCTGGATATGCGAATATTGATTATATCAACCATATGCCGTTTTCGATTATCAAGCTGGATAAATATATTATCTGGGATGCATTTAAGAGCACGAAAGCTGGAATTACGTTGAAGCATACGATCGGTATGCTGAATGAATTAGAGTTACATATTGTGGCAGAAGGCGTGGAGACCGCGGAGATGCGCGATCACCTTGCCGATATTGGCTGCCATTTTATGCAGGGGTGGTATTACAGTAAGGCTGTATCGGATCAGGATTTCATCCGGTTGATCGAGATGCAGTAGCTTACATGTTCCACAGACTGTAAGCCGGGATATTCAGGGTGTCTCCATCGAGAGACACCTGATTGAAGCTTACCTTCACTGCAATGTTTGTATTTGAATTTTTACTTCGGAATGTCTTAATATTCTGTGCCTTTGAATTCGGGACGAAACGGATATCGACCGGAACCGGGGCATCTTCTCCTTCATAGACAAACGGAACGCGCGCAGTCGCACCGGATACCCAATAGTACAGATACGGAATCTTGGAGCTTAACTCCTGGAAGATAAACTGCTCAGCAATCGCACCACATTTTTCTGCCAGGATATCGTTCACATCAATCTCCTCATTCATAGGAAGTCCATAAGCGGCACGGAGCAGGCCGTGATCGATGAAGAACAGCTCAAAGGATTTGTAATCAACATGCTCTTCCAAAGGAAGATTTCCAGATGTCAGACGTGGCAGTTTCCGGGCGATTCCGAGGTTGCATAATGCCTGTGCTGCTTCGGCGTATTCCCGGCTGCGGGCATTGGAATCGACGGACTTGTACATGAATTTCTTGTTCTCGCGGGCAAGCTGCTCCGGGATACTCCGAAAGATGCGCTTGCATCGCTGGTAGAGTGCAACCGGGTAAGTCTGTTTCATAAGCTGGACATAGTCTTCCAACAGTGCCTCCTGCATCGGCCGAATGATGGCCAGATCCCGGTTTTTCAGATACGCATGGACTACGCCCGGCATACCGCCAACTAACAGGTATTCCCGGAGCATAGAGGTGATTGCACCGATTTCAAGATTGGTAAGCGGCGTGTCCTTATGCTTTGAAATCGCATCTATGAAAGGATGTGCCTTGCTTGCAATCATATATTCTTCAAAGGTCATCGGACGCATGCGGAAGATCTCAAAAACGTCCGGGTGACTGTATTCAAACTCTGTAAATTCCATCGAGGAAGCGATCAGACAGATGGTGTAATCTGGATGATTCTTGCGGAAAGCATAGAAATATTCCGCACAGTCCGGCACTGTCTGAACCTCGTCAAAGATAAAAATACAATCCGATGCGTCCCCAAACGAAAAACGCTGAGACAGCAGCAGATCCGGATTGGAATCGCCGGCGATGGCATCCTTACAGGCAGAATCTTCTGCCAGATTGATATAGCATTGCTGCTTGAAAAAGGCTGTGGCAAAATCGCGAACCGCCCATGTTTTACCGACACCCTTTGCGCCCTTTACATATAAGATTTTGCGCTTTGTCTGGTCGTACCAGTTAGCAAAGTCGTTGATGATATTCCGATACATCTGTGCATACACCCCTTTGCGTATTATATGAAAATATTTTAGTCAATAATATAGGGAGTGTCAACAAGAATTAGGTTGTTTCTACCGATTAAAAATGCTATAATGAATCGTAATTATTGTATGAGTAGAAGGAGACAGATGCGTGAAAAATAAGTGGAACAAAAACATTCTTCAACTTGGAGTTATGCTAGCCCTTGCGGGATGTGCATGTATTCTATTTGCAGAAGTCATAAAGCAGTGGAAGTCTATTTTCGGATTTTTGGGGAATGTTGTCTCTGCGATGACGCCGATCATTATCGGACTTGTGATCGCATTTATGTTGAATCCAATCATGATCTATATCCGGCGTGGGCTTTCCTTTTTGATCTGTAAGATTAAGAAAGAAGCGGAATACGATAGGGTTTATAAGAAGGTGAAGGTTCCGGCTTTGATCCTGACGGTGCTTTTGTTCCTTGGATTGCTGGTTGGATTGTTGTGGCTGGTAATCCCACGTGTGTATGAGAGTCTGACAGATCTTGTGAACAGCACAGAGGATTATATCAATTCAGCTGAGGCGTGGATCAAAAAAGTATTTGCACAGAATCAGATGATTGAGGATAAGTTGTCGCAGGTGCTTGATTATGCAGAAAATAATGTGTTTACGATTCTGAAGGATAAGATCATGCCGAACCTCGACACAATCGTGAAGACACTTTCTTCCGGCGTGGTTGTCGGAATCAAGGCGGTCATGAATTTCCTGATCGGACTGATCGTTATGATCTATCTGCTGATGAGCAAGGATGTGCTGCTGGCGCAGTGCAAGAAGGTAATCTATTGTCTGTTCTCGAAGAAGACAGGCAACAAGATCATGGAAGGCTGTTCCTATGCAAATGTCGTGTTCGGCGGATTTATCAATGGTAAGATCTTAGATTCCTGCATCATTGGAATTATATGCTTTATATTCACTTCAGCCGTGCATATGCGGTATGCGGTGCTGATCAGTGTGGTTGTCGGTGTGACAAATATCATTCCGTTCTTCGGACCGTTTATTGGAGCGGTACCGGGTGCATTGTTAGCACTGATGGATGATCCAATCATGTTCGTGGTATTTATCATCTGGATCATTGTATTGCAGCAGTTTGATGGCAATATCTTAGGACCATTGATCCTAGGCGATGCAACCGGAATCTCCGGTATCTGGGTATTGCTTGCAATCTTAGTGGGCGGTGATCTGTTCGGCGTGGCAGGTATGATCTTAGGTGTTCCGGTATTTGCGTGTCTGTATGCATTTTTCGCAGTACAGCTCCGGGACAAGCTGCGTGCGAAAGATTTATCTTCAGCCACGGGCGATTATATCCGCTTGAAAAAATTCGATGAGGAGACTGGAGAGCCGATTTACAGGGAGCGTCACGATGAGAGAAAGACATTGCGGGAAAGCCGGATGAAGCAGGTGTTCCGCCGCTGGATGGAGAAGATGCATCTGAAAAAGCATGAAAATGCGGCGAAGGAAGCAGAGAAAGACGAGAAATAAAGGGTTACAAACATAGAGAGACAAGGAGGAGCGAGTATGGCAAAAGGTAGTTATGCAACAAAGCAGATCTTAAACTGGATGGAGTATTTTTCAAAAGAGATGCAGGTAAGTCCGGAGAAGATCAAGCTTCTGGACATCTGCGGAAAACAGAAGAATGTAATACCGACCGTGGAAGGACACAAACGTGTGCTGATCTTTGCAGATGAATTCCATGAGGATCTGTTCTATGATTTCTGGGAGGCAGGCTTTGGCGATTATGATATGTGGTATGCGGTTGGCATCGAGGAAGAAGGACAGGTAAAGCATGTCAAGATCAAAGAGGTAATCAATCGTAAGATCACAGGTCCGACGGTAATCTTCATTCTGAATGAGAAGACGAGAGAGTCATACCGGATTGGTATGCGCAACGAGATGTTCTCGAAGGGACCGATCAAGTATGTTGGCAAGGAAATCCGTGCCGTGATCATGAGTCTGCTCGGTGTGGATTCGCAGGATACGATCTGCTTGGTCGATGCGGAGAGTATCGCAATCGAGGCAGCCTTTGTGGCAAGCGATGGTGCAATCATCTGTGTGGAGAATGATAAGGGCGCCAAGGATACGATGGAGGATAATGTGAAGCAGTTTGGCGTGCACAACGTCCAGATCATCCCAGACTTATCCGAGGAATCTATGGCGAAGATTCCAACACCAAGACTTTCCTTTATCGTTGCGAACAAGCATCTCGAAGAAGATATCCAGAGACTGTTGAAGAAGAATCCGAAGATGCAGTTTGTCATCTATACATTGGAGTTAAATATCCTGTCTGGCATCAAGCCACTCTTTGATAAGTACGGTATCTCAAATATGGAGGTATTGCAGATCAATGTGGCAAAGACAAACAAAGATAGTATGTTTGTGAATCAACCAGCCCCTTGGCTGATTACCGGAGAGGTGTTATAATGGCAATCGAAAATTTACCGAAGGATCCGATGATGCTCTTAAGCTTTGTGAATACAAGACTGCGGGATGACGGCATCAATCTGGATAGCTTTTGTTTACAATTCCAGACTGCAAGAGAAGATCTCGAGCAAAAACTTGCAGCCATGGATTATAAATATGATGAGAAATTAAACCGTTTCGTCTAAGAGGCGGCTTTAGCAAAAGGAGACATTATGAGACACAATTTCAAAGTAATCGAGAAAAAATGGCAGAAGAAATGGGAAGATGCCAAGGTGTTTGAAGCACAGGACTTCTCAGACAAGAAGAAATTCTACGGATTGGTAGAGTTCCCTTATCCAAGTGGAGCCGGTATGCACGTAGGACATATCAAGGCATATTCCAGCGTGGAAGTTGTATCCAGAAAGCGTCGTATGGAAGGCTACAACGTATTGTTTCCAATCGGATTCGATGCATTTGGTCTGCCAACAGAGAACTATGCAATCAAGACAGGTACCCATCCTCGTCAGATCACAGATCAGAATATCGCAAGATTTACGGATCAGTTGAAGCGGGTAGGCTTCTCATTTGACTGGAGCCGTGTGATCGATACAACCGATGAGAAGTTCTACAAGTGGACACAGTGGATCTTCCTGAAGATGTTCGAGAAGGGACTTGTATTCCGTGATACAGCACTTGTTAACTACTGTCCAAGCTGTAAGGTTGTTCTTTCCAACGAGGACAGTCAGGGTGGAAAATGTGACATCTGCCACAGCGAGGTTGTACAGAAGTCAAAGACGGTATGGTATCTGAAGATTACAGAATATGCAGATAAGCTTCTGCAGGGTCTGAAGGATGTCGACTATCCTGCAAATGTAAAGCAGCAGCAGGAGAACTGGATCGGTAAGTCTACTGGTGCATTTGTAAACTTCGATGTCGATGGAACAGATGAGAAGCTTCAGATTTATACAACAAGACCAGATACATTGTTTGGTGTAACCTTCATGGTTATTGCGCCGGAGCATCCGCTGATCGATAAATATGCAGACAAGATCTCCAATATGGATGCCATCAAGGCATACCGTACGGAGTGTCAGAAGAAGACGGAGTTCGAGCGTACACAGCTTGTCAAGGATAAGACAGGTGTGAAGATCGAGGGACTTATGGGTATCAATCCGATGAACGGCAAGAAGATTCCAATCTTCATTGCTGACTACGTTATGATGGGATATGGTACCGGTGCGATCATGGCGGTACCGGCTCATGACCAGCGTGACTATGATTTTGCAAAGGCATTTGGCATTGACATCATACAGGTTATCAAGGGAGGCGATATCTCGAAGGAAGCTTATACCGGCGACGGCGAGATGACCAACTCAGAGTTCCTGAATGGATTTACAAATAAGAAGGATTCTATCGCCCGCATGGTTGAGGAAATCAAGAAGATGGGCGTTGGCGAAGCAGGCGTACAGTTCAAGATGAAGGACTGGGCATTTAACCGTCAGAGATATTGGGGCGAGCCAATTCCTCTGGTACATTGTCCATCCTGTGGCGTCGTAGCAGTACCATATGAGGAGCTTCCTCTGGAGCTTCCAGATGTGAAGAACTTCGAGCCGGGTGAGGACGGCGAGTCTCCACTGGCGAAGATTGATTCCTATGTAAACTGCAAGTGTCCGAAGTGTGGTGGCGATGCAAAGCGTGAGACAGATACTATGCCACAGTGGGCAGGTTCATCATGGTATTTCCTGCGTTATGTTGATCCAAACAACGATAAGGCATTTGCAGATCGTAAGAAGATCGACTACTGGATGCCGGTTGACTGGTACAACGGTGGTATGGAGCATGTAACAAGACATATGATCTACTCCAGATTCTGGCATCGTTTCCTGTATGACCTCGGAGAGGTAAATACACCGGAGCCATATGCAAAACGTACAATCCAGGGACTGATCTTAGGACCAGATGGCGATAAGATGAGTAAGTCTAAGGGAAATGTTATCGATCCACTTGACATTGTAGAAGATTATGGTGCAGATACGCTTCGTACGTATGTATTGTTCATGGGTGATTATGCAGCGGCAGCCCCTTGGAGTGACAGCTCCGTAAAGGGATGTAAGCGTTTCTTGGAACGTGTAGCAGGTATGACAGATATGGTATCTGATGATCCTTCCACAGATGCTCTGGAGGTAAGCTTCCACAAGGCGATCAAGAAGGTAAGCAGTGATATCGAGGAAACAAAGTTCAATACAGCAATCGCAACCTTGATGGCTTTGACCAATACTGTTTACAGTGCTGGTAAGCTGAGCAAGGAACAGCTTGAGATTTTCATCAAGCTTCTCTGCCCATTTGCACCACATTTAACAGAGGAGATCTGGGAGTCTCTCGGACATGAAGATTTCCTGTCTGTCAGTGCATGGCCACAGTACGAGGAAGAAAAGACCGTTGATGCAACGATCGAGATCGGTGTACAGGTTAACGGTAAGGTAAGAGGCACAGTTCTTGTCGCAAAGGACGAGGATAAGGATGCCGTACTTGGCCGTGCAAAGGAGATCGTCGCTGATAAGCTGACTGGCAACATCGTAAAAGAGATTTACGTACCGGGTAAGATCGTGAATATTGTATGTAAGTAATATTTGCTGAAGAAATAGAACGAAAACGGTTGTCTGACAATGGTTTTGTACCGTGTCAGGCAACCGTTTTTTGTTATAGTGACGAGGAAAATTGTTATAGGAAAAATGATTTGATCATCTGGAATTTCTGACGCTCCGCCGGAGACATGCTTTCTTCCATCGCTTCGAGAAGCAATGCAGATTCTTCTTTCGTGAAGCTTAAGTTCCGGCGTTTTAATTCCTGATTGATCTGCAGGATCTGTGGCAGCAGCTCCTCGGCGGACTGGTATTTGCTCTGTTCTTTGATCTCGTTGATAATTCGTAATTTGGTTGGATGGATATTTCGAAGTTTTGGGTTTTGTTCAAACATAGAAGAACCTTTCTGTTTATTGGGAATTTAGGATATACATGACACTGGAGTACAGATCCTTGTGCATGCCTGACTGGTTATTGCAATTATGATCCGGTTTTCTACCAATGTCCTGCCGCGGTTCATAGTCCGGTGGCGGAGGTGGTGCACCGCAGCCCGGTTGTGGAGGAAAATCATAGTGAGTTCCGTGATTTGGTGGTGGCGGTGGATCACAGGGATTTCCGCAGCTATTTGGTGACGGTCCCGGTGCTCCAGAATCATTCATCGCCTGCATGACCTGCATCATTTTGAGCATCTGCTGCATGTTCTTGATATTGCCTGCAAAATCGCCCGGCAGGAAACGGCACATACATTCCATCATTTCTTCGGAGCTTTCCGGGTGACAGTCGAACCCGCAGGAGGCGACATAATCCGGGTGGTCGAAGCATTGCATCAGAGCGCGGATTTCCTGATATTTAATTAAGAGGATCAACGGTTTTTTGTAGGCATAGTCCACAAAAGGAATCATGGCTTCCAAAAAAAACAGGGAGTCGTCATGGATTAGTTGATCGAGCGGATGATTATGCAGCATGGCGGATGCTCTGAAATCTTGTTAGTCTAATATATGTGCGGCTCTGTAAAAATATGAGCCGGAGGAAGAGGATGCAATCGCTGCCATACAACAGATAACAAAAACTCCCCTACAAGTGAACTTGCAAGGGAGTCCCGAAGAATTCCTCTATTAACAACCGCAGCCGCAACCGCCGCCATTGTTATTTCCGCAGCAGAAGAGGAGAATCAGGATGATCCAGATACAGTCATTGTCGCAACCGCAACCGTTTCCACCGCAGAATCCTCCGCCGCCACAGCCACCGCACAATAACAACAGGATGATAATCCAGATGCAGGAACAGTTGCTGCCATTTCCGATGTTAAAACCATTTCCACAGCCGCAACCGCACTGTGTAGCTGACAAATCGCTCATGAGATGCCTCCGCTAAAAATTCTTATGGTTTATACTATGCGCCTGCCTGCGAAGTGTTAAAAAAAGTTGAATGGAAGTTCGTTAAATGTTAAGATAGAGAAAATTGACAAAAGGCGACGGGATTCGATGAAGCACAAGAAGTTTGAAATCATAATGATAAAAAATACATTGGCGATGATGCTCCCTATCATGGTCTTATTGCTTGTACTCATTTTTGTGGGAGTGCGTTATTCGCTGTTCCATGCGGTGCAATGTTATGAGCTTACGAAGATTGAGCCAATCGAGGATCAGGTTGCGCAGCTATATGCAGATGGCACTACAAGTGTCCGGTACAATGCGGAGAATCTGTATTACACGGGATATAATTATCTGGTGGAAAACAAAATTAAGGGTGCCTATTATTATTGCTTTGAAGATGATCATATGGTGTTTCTGCTTATTAAGACAAAACAGCCACAAAACAGTATTGATAAGCGGACAGTGAAGGGACGTATCGTAAAGGACGAGGTCGTTACAGATCATATCATAGCTGGATTGTCAAAAAATGGAGAGGTTCCGATGAACATTTTAGATGGATTCTATGATTCTTATGTCATCAGTGAACCGGATTTCCCATATGTGTATACGGGGATTGCGTATATTATTGTTGCGGCGTTGTCGATGCTGTATGTCTTTGTGCTGGCATATGTGGTTCGTTTGTGGATGCGGCCATACAAGAATCCGCAGGCAAAGAAGCTGCGTGCTTATGGGCGTAGAAGTGCTGTGATCGAACAGCTCAATACAGAATTACGCGATAAATTATATTTCCATTATCATGGAATCTATGTGACAGATAATTTTCTGGTTGCAACATATTGGTTCCATACGGACGTAATCCGCCTCGATGATGTGCGGTATCTGTCCAAGAATCGGGTGGAGGAAAGGAGTGGTAGAGAATTGTATCGGCTGACCTTGTCAGAACCGGAGACAGATTTGTTTTATGAAATTGATTTTAGAGAAGAAGAGTTGATTGACGCGTGCGTGGATGCGATTCGGGGATAATGATGTAGATGATGGAGGATGGAACGCATGAATATAGTTTTGGAAATCATTATTTTTAATGTCGTGGTATTTACGATCTGCGGAATCAATATGGCAAAAAAAGGAAGACTTGGGTTGATACAAGAGTATCCAAAAGCAATACAGGATCGATGCAGAGAGCTTGGACTGATCGAGGAAAGCTCTGGCAAGTTGACGAAAAAGGCAACGATCGGTAAGATTGGATTTTTTATCGGATACATAGTTTTGCAGACGGTATTGGCGTATTATATCGGAGGAGCACGCACATTTTTCACAGGCTGGCTGCATGGATATCTCATGTGGGTGGCGGAAATGTGGTTTGATGCACTGGTTGTGGACTGTCTCTGGTTTTGCCATAGCAAGAAAATGGTAATTCCAGGAACCGAGGATATGGTCGATGCCTATCATGATTACTGGCATCACATCAAATATGCGGTGATCGGAATGTTTACGCAGGCGGTGATCGCCCTGCCGGTAGGACTTTTCGTGATGTTGTTAGGGAAGTAATGCGATGTACAATAAGTGAAATTCGTGCAATAGGTAAATTATTATTTACCTATTGCATTTAGCTGAGTATGGCTGTAAAATTGTTAAGAGTTTGAAATTTCCAAGAAGGAGTGCAGGGAATGTATCGTACAAATGGTAACAAAGAAATACGTGTAAATGCGGTATCCTGCATGTCCCCTAACCTTAAAATAGAACATTTGTTCATCGGGGGGGGGTACTGCTCAGCAGGAAAATTGTTGAAGCAGAGATAGAGAATTTCGAATCTCGTAAATTCATTTCCAGTTCGGAGAACTCACAGAAGCGATATAACTATATAGAGAACACGAATGTAGTCGGGCAGAGATGCGTGGCTTTTTTTCGTGCGCTTATTTATAGAAAACTTCTGATGGAGGAATGAACGGACACTTTTCCTGTGAAGGGAAATCTCCACAGAAAAGTTGGAAAAAGCATGAATACATGTAAGAACGAGGAGGAAACGTATGAGAAGAACAAAAAGATTTGCAAGCTTTGCACTGGCGGCATGCATGGGCGTAAGCTTGCTGGTGAACGTTCCGGCAGGAATGGTGTCGGCGGCTGAACCGGAGGAGACGGTGACTTCACCGGTGGGAAGCATGACAGAAGAAGTAGTACCGGATGCCACAGGGACAGATGCAGAAGCGTTGGACGAGGTGCAGGAAATTGTTTATGACGAAAGCGAAGCGGATGAGGATGGTTTTGTATGGTTGGGAACCACGATTGTAAAGTATGTTGGTGAAGGTGGAGATGTAAAGATTCCGGAAAAATGTACCAGTATTGCGGATAATGCATTCTCTGCATATTGGCATGGGACGTTGACAGGTATCGAGATACCGTCAGGTGTGACAAGTATAGGAAAGGATGCGTTTGCATCTTGGCTTTCGGGTAATTCTTTAGAGAAGATTGTTGTTGATCCTGAGAATGAAAATTATAACAGTGATAATGCGTGTAATGCAATTATA
>CAVKUW010000087.1:0-7659 GCA_963659815.1 Butyricicoccaceae bacterium | reverse complement strand
ACGAGGAATTAGATGCAGATAAATATGCACCTGAATCATGGAAGGTATGTGAAGACGCTTATAATCAGGCGACAGAGTTGTACCAGAAGGTACAGGCGCAGGAGGTTGATAACTATACACAGGATGCGGTAGATGCGGCGACCGCCACGCTGCAGGACAGCATAGACAATCTGAAGAAAGCGGAATTGCCGGTAAAAATAGTGATTATTGTGGCAGCAATCGCATGTGGCATACTTTTTATCGCCGTTGTCACGTTGGCGATTTTGTTGGCTGTGCTGTGTAAAAGATGTAAGAAATTATCAGAGGAACAGGGGAATCAGGCGGTATTGGCCAAAGAAGCGTTGAGGATCAGTGGAAGGATTACGCCGGGATTTGTAACAAATCACGAGAATCTTCCTTTGAACAGAAGCCTGCAGGAGGCAGGTCAGTCTTCACCGGAGGAAATAGGAGAAACAAGTGTGTTAGGTATAGATATGGACGAGCACGGTCAGCCGCTCAACGATACAGCGGTTCGATACCCAACGATTGTCCGGTATAAAACAGGCGAGACGTTTGTGGTGAACCAGAACAGTTACATTATCGGATCTGCAGCAGATTCTGTCGATTACTGTATTACGCGCAGCCATAGTATCAGTCGAAAACATGCGTGTATTATGAAGTTCGAAGATGGATATTATATTCAGGATCTGGATACGACAAATGGAACATATGTGAATGACATACGAGTTATGCCGGGGCGTTATATGAAGTTGGATCCTGGTAATATCATTCGTCTGGCGGAAGAAGAATTTGAGTACAAGGGGTAAACAGTAAAAAGATGATAGTCAGTTGTTATGCAGATCATCTCGCGTATACATTTGAAGCGCAGGATGCGTTATTTATGCTCGGGATGAAGGTTGTAAATAAATTGAAAGAACATCACATTCCGGTGGTACAGGTACTACATAATCAGAGAGTGCAGTTGCTGTATGGTGTAGAGGGATACCGTCGGTTCACGGAAGCGATGGGAGAAATCAGCAGCGCAGAACTTGTGACAGCATGCATTCATTTTTTGCAGATGTTAAAGAGAATGGATGACAATGATTTCCTGGAGATGAAGGCTGTAGACATAAAGCTTGAACGGCTATATTACGATGGAAAAAACAAAGAAATCAAGGCAGTCATTCTCCCCATTAATTATGAATGTGATCTGCATGATGCATGCACATGGAGTTATTCATTTCGGAACACGATGCTCATGATCTTCAATCAGGTATTTGTAAATATGCCTGACAGACAGACGGAGTTGTATTATGAGGTAATGGATCAGACGAAGACAGATGCAGAGGTATTGCATGCACTTATCTCTTATGATTTCGGAATTCAGGCAGTTGAACATACGATGGAGAATACAGGTTCAGAAAAAACGTTACTACTAGAACATAACGGATCCGAAGGAAATCTGATATTTATTGTTGATAAGCCGGAATTCCTCATAGGAAAATCAAAGGAAGCAGACGGGACGATTGCAAATTCCACGAAAGTCAGTCGAAATCATTGTAGGATTGTCAGGGAAAATGGCAGTTATATGATTCAGGATTTGGAGAGTACAAATGGAACGAGCGTCAACGGCTATACGTTGGAACCGGATCAGAAATATTACCTGAAAGATGGAGACAGTCTGGTTTTGGCGGATGTAGAGTTTAAGGTCACAGTGTCATAACAGGGGGCAGATATGATAAAGAAAAGTATTGTATTCGCGGCATTCGACGAGGAATACGTGGCAACGATTGAGTTTAAGCTTGCAAAGCTTACAGAGGAACGGGCAAGCATTGAATTTATAACAGATACAGGCTGTCTGGAAGCGTTTCTGGAGCGACCGAAGAAGATCGACGTTCTGATACTTCCTTATGGGATTATGTTACCGCATCCGGAGGCTTTTTCGAAGACAAGCATTTACTATTTGACAGAAGAAGAGATGGATGCAGAGAATCCTGCCTACATATATAAGTATTACAGTGTAAAACGTATGCTGGAGAAGATTGATTCCGGGCTGATCACAGAGGCAGAGTCGGAAAAGGGGACAAAGGTAGTTGGCGTGTTCTCGGCATCCGGGGGAACGGGAAAGACGATTACTGCATTGACGCTGGCGCATAAACTGATGAAAAAAGGGAAACGTGTAATCTATATCAGTACCGTTCCATATCAGGATTTTACATATTATATAAATGATACAAGCGTGCTTGGAACCGCATTTTGTTATCAATGTTCAATCAATATAAAAAATGCTTTAAAAATTATACAGGACGAAATCAAAAATGAAGGATTTGATTTTTTGCCGCCATTCAAGAATCTTCCGGTTTCTTATCAGATGAAGTTTTCAGTATATTCCCAGATTGTAGATTATCTGCGAGACAAAAATATCTATGACTATATTGTAGTGGAGTTATCTTCTGAGCTGGAGGCAGACAAGCTGGTTTTTCTGAAGAATTGTGATTGGAAAGTACTCTTGACAACGCAGGATAAGATCGCGGTAGGAAAGCTGGAAGCATTGCTTTCCAATATGCTGGATTTTGACAGGAATATTTTGATTTTGTGTAACCGTTACAAATATAATCAGCCGGATTTTCTCTCTGGCGCACAGCTTCTTCAGAAATATGAGTTCAGTGAATTTATCGAAGAGTATAATGCGCCGCTTGATCTGGAAATGACGAAAAATTCACAGTTGTTTGACAGAACTATGTTATGCATGGAATAAGGGGAGTGTCGAATATGGAAAATACAGTGATTGTGGCATTTCATCATAAAAAAAGAAATACATGGCTGGATATGGAGATTCCGCTTGATATATCAGCCAATGAATTGATCTATGGGTTAAATAAAGGATTAAATCTGGGGATTGATATGTCGAATGTGGCGGAATGTTATATGTGTACGGAAGATCCAAGAACGCTGTTGCGTGGAGACCGGCTGCTGGAATCGTTCGGATTGCGCAATGGTACGATTATACATTTTGACAGATAAAAGCAGGGGGTACAAATGAAACATAAATTAGTGATATATGGAAATAACATGTATAAGGAAGTGGATTTTGATGATTCGTTTGCCGGAAGTATTACGATAGGAACAGATAAAGCATGTCAGATTGCATTTCGAAAAGATCGCTTTATGACAGGCTTTATTTTTCGAATTGATCGGCAGGCAGATGGGGAATATATTATCAGTTGTAATGATACCGTATATCTGACCAAAGATTTCAATCTGAAAGAATATGTGAGAAAGCTGGAGACGGGCGATCATTTATCTCTGTGCTATGATTATACCGGAACGGAGGTATTCAGCATTGATTTTCTCGCATGTTTCGATGCAGTCGGTGATGATTACGATCTTCAGATTGACTGCAAAAATATTTCTGAATTTTCTATTGGTGGACAAGTAGAGTGCACGATTCGAATCGATGATCCCTACACACATGAAGATTGTGTAAAACTGTATAAAGTAATTGATGGATACGATGCGGAATTTGTCTCGAACACAATTGGTATTGAGGTAAATGGATTTATGCCACGCGCCAATACCTGTCATGTGCGGGATGGAGAGTTTTTGACGATCAAGGGATATTCGTTCTGTATCTGTGACGGAATGATATATACAACGAGAAAAGCAAAGCTTATAACGAAGAGAAAAGTGGAGATTGTTCAGTATCAGAAAAATCATTATGAATATCCGAAGTTTATAAAAAATGTCCGACAGCAGTTCTCGATGCCGGACCAGACGATTGAAGTGCTGGAGCCGAACAACAAGGACGAGTCGGAACAGCAGAACTTTTTGATGTCTGTTATGCCGATGCTGGTAAATATGTTGATGATGGTTGGACTCCGCGGAATGATGGGCGGTGGAGGCATGTATGTCATCTATTTTGCGGCAACAATGTCAGTGAGTACAACTGTTACAGTCTTGAATTTTGTAAAGGAACGAAATAAAAGACAGGAAAAAGAAGAACGAAGAAAAAAGATATATCTGGAATATCTGACGAATCGGGAGGATGAGATTATACATTTGCGGGAACGGGAGAAAACGGTCGCAGAGTATATGAATCCATCACTGAACAATTATATGACGTTTATTGAGAATTTTGACAACCGGCTTTTTGAAAGAAAACGTGAGGATGAAGATTTTCTTAAGGTCTGTCTGGGAAAGGGTGTTGTGCGGTCGTGCTGTCCGATTGATTATAAAAAAGAAGAGTATGTGGACACGGAAGATACGCTGAAGGATTTTCCGAAAACCATGCATGATAAATATGAGTTTATTGATGCGATGCCGGTATGCCTCGACCTGAAGGCCGCGAATGCGGTTGGTTTCATTGGAAGCCGGACAAAGTTGTATCAGATGGAGAAAAATCTGATCATAGAATTTGCAGCTTCGCATTTTTATAAGGATATCAAGCTGTTTTTGATTATGGATAAAGTAGATGTTCCCTTGTTCTCATGGGCGAGATGGCTGCCAATCACCTACAATGAGCAAAATAAATTGCGCAATTTTATGTATGATGGCGAAAGTGCAAAAAGCACGTTGGAATTCCTGTATTCTGAACTTTCCCGTCGAGAATCAATGGGTGGAGCGACGGAACAGATGCAGGAGTATGTTGTGCTGGTATTCCGGTCAGCTATGCTTCGCAATCATCCGGTGGCAGGATACATAGAGAAAGCAAAAGATCTCGGCTTTCATTTTGTGTTTTTTGAGGAGTATGAGGAGTTCCTGAATCCTGCGTGTACAAGCAGGATCTTTCTGGAGGAAGACTTCTACAAAGGATATATTCAGGATACGGACAATGGGGATCAGATACAGACGTTTGAATATGAATATGTGTCACGTGAACGCGCGGAGATCGCGGCAAAGAAACTGGCATGTGTGTATGTCGATGAGGTGAATCTGGAGAATACACTGACAAAAAACATAACATTATTTCAGCTGTTACATATTATGAGTCCGTATGATCTGGATCTGGAAAGCCGCTGGTCAAACTCGAAAATATACAAGACAATGGCGGCTCCGATTGGAGTCAAGAGCGGGGATGAAATCGTATATCTGGATCTGCATGAGAAGTATCATGGACCGCATGGGTTGGTAGCGGGAACTACCGGATCGGGAAAATCTGAGATCCTGCAGACATATATTTTGTCCATGGCGACCTTGTTTCATCCATATGAGGTTGGGTTTATCATCATCGATTTTAAGGGAGGAGGAATGGTAAATCAGTTTAAGGATCTGCCACATCTGAATGGTGCAATCACCAATATAGATGGTAATGAAATTGAGCGGTCGCTGTTATCAATCAAGGCAGAGCTTGTCAAGCGGCAGGAGCTTTTTGCGAAATTAGAGGTAAATCATATTGATGATTATATTAAGGCATATAAAGATGGAAAGGCAGAAATCCCTCTTCCACATCTGATTTTGATTGTAGATGAGTTTGCCGAGTTGAAGAGTGAACAGCCGGAATTTATGAAAGAACTGATATCAGCTGCACGAATCGGACGAAGTCTGGGTGTACATCTGATTCTTGCAACACAGAAGCCTTCTGGCGTAGTAAGTGATCAGATATGGAGTAATTCGAAATTCAAACTGTGTCTCAAAGTGCAGAATAAGAATGATAGTAATGAAGTATTGAAATCACCATTGGCGGCAGAAATCAGGGAACCGGGCAGGGCATATCTGCAGGTGGGAAATAATGAGATTTTTCAGTTGTTCCAGTCAGCATATAGCGGGGCTACTGCAAAAACAGATGGGATATCTGCACAGAAGAAGTTTGCGTTGACAAGTGTTGCATTGTCAGGAAAAAGATCTGTTTTGTATGAGCAAAAGCCAAACGAGGACGATGCAGGAGAGACGCAGTTGAAGGCAATCGTTAATTATGTGAATGAATTTTGTGAGAAAAAGGGAATATCCAGATTACCGAACATCTGCCTTCCTGCTTTACCAGAGAAATTGCCATTTACGTTGGATGGCTTTTCTTACACGGGAACCGATATTGTTGTTCCTGTGGGCGTGGTGGATGATCCGTCAAGACAGCGGCAGTATGTGGAAACGTGGAACATCTCGCAGAATAATTTCTATATATTGGGATCTGCGCAGTCTGGAAAGACGAATCTGTTACAGACAATGATCTGTGGGCTGGCAATGCGTTATTCTCCAAAGGATGTCCAGATGTATATTCTGGACTTTGCATCTATGATTCTTCGTAATTTTGAGACATTGAATCATGTCGGAGGAGTTATTACGTCTACAGATGAAGAACGTCTCAAAGGATTCCTGAAGATGATGCAGGAAACTGTGCAGGTGCGAAAAAAGTATTTTTCCCAGCTTGGGTTGAGTTCGTATAGTGCATATCGGGAATCCGGACAGGCGGAGCTGCCCCAGATAGTGATCTTTCTGGATAACTGGGTTGCATTTCGGGGGTATTATCCGGACTATGAGGATCAGATTATAAGTATCAGCAGAGAGAGCGTGGCAGCAGGTATCTCTTTTGTCGTGACCGCCGGTCAGGCAGGAGGAGCCGGATTCAAGCTGTTATCAAACTTTTCGAAGAGAACTGCTTTGTATTGCAATGATTCCAGCGATTATGGCGTGGTCTTTGAGGCATGCCGCAGGAAGCTGCATGATATCGCGGGAAGAGGACTTGTTGAGGCAGATAAAATGTATTATGAGATACAGTATTATCTGGCTTTTGCAGCAAAAAAAGAGTTTGAGAAGATTACGCTTATGAAAGCGTTTATTGATCAGATTCATGATCAGTATGGTGATATGTATGTACCGGGGATTCCGGAGATACCACAGAAGGTAACGGAAGCATATATGGCGAAGCAGTTTGGAACAGGCTATAAATCATATGAAATTCCGCTCGGCATGGAGTTTGAGACGATAGGCAGACGGACATTAGATCTGGGGCAGACACCGCTTCAGGCTTTTGTTGGAGCAAAAGACAGCAGCAAACACCAATATGTAGAGTATTTGCTTGACAGGGTTCTCAGGAATCAGGACAAAGCACCTGTGGATGTGTATCTCATGGATGATACAGCAGGTGAGTATAAGAGGTTTGAGTCAGATGTGTGTGGATATACGCAGACAACAGAGGGTGCAGCGGAGCTGTTGAATATAGCAGGGCAGAAGCTTCAGGCACAGGAAACACCAGCGAGTCTGCAGATAATCGTAGTCAATTCGCCAGAGATAATGAAGCAGATCGGAACGGACAAAGCGATGGTAGATCTATACAGGCAGATAAGTATGGCATTTAAGTCAGGGAAAGGATGTTTCCTGTTGACGGATGTTGAAAATGCTATGATTTCCTTCTCGGCAGGCGAGCTTTTGAAGCAGGTGCGTGATACAAAACAGTTTATTGTATTTGAGAATATCAAGAACATTAAAGTGACAGATATATCAATGGGAGTTGCCCGTACATTCAAGAAAGAACTGGATGTAAATGATGCGTATGTGATACAAGGCGATAAAATCGAGAGAATTCGGGTTGTGCAGAAAGGATAGAGATGGAATATGGCACAAAAATCTAAAGAAAAGCAGCAGATTCAACAGGAAATATTGGATAATCGCAGAGCAATTCAGCGCTGTGAGGTTCAAATGAGCGGAGTCAGAACTTTAATCGCAAGGTATGAGGATGAGTATGAT
>CAVKUW010000086.1:0-29695 GCA_963659815.1 Butyricicoccaceae bacterium | reverse complement strand
TCCTGTTTTTCTCCGCCATGCAGCAAAAGCTCTAATATCACCATCTCGGTTGCAAGCTTATCCCGCATTTTACCTGTTTTGATGCTCGTATCTGCTTCCTGACATAACCGCACGCAGGAAAGCAGTTGCTCTTTCGTGAAAGAGCGTGCCTGCGCAATATATTTTTTCACAAAGTATGGACGAATACCAAACGTCGAAGCAATCTGTCCCTCTGGTGTACCAGTATCCAGTGCAAACCGGATCTTCAGAAGCTGCATGAAGTTCCGTGTAATCAACACGAGAATCTTCATCGGTGCCTCCTGCAAATACAGAAGATCATCATATAATTCCATTGCCTTTTGCTGTTTTTTCTCTGATATCGCATCTATCATATCGAAGATTTTGTCTTCCACCTGATTCACACAAAGCAGGTCAATGTCTTCTTTGGATATGCTTCCTTTTTCCACAGCATAGGAACGAAGCTTATCTGCTTCATTTTTAAGCAGATTCATACTCGCTCCAACTCGATCGATCAGATACCGCAGTGTCGCACCGCTGATAGCAATCTGGTCCTCTACAAACATTCCATTTAACCAGACAGCTAACATCTCGCTGTTCGGTGCATCAAACATTGCGACCGTACCAAGCTGTGCGACAAGCTTGCTTAGTTTCTTCCGGTTGTCAATATTCTTCTCCACGAAGATCAGCACTGTCGTATCCGGCAGTCCCTCTAAGGCTTCTTCCAGCTTCTCACAGCCGTTCTTGAAGAAATTGCTGTTCTCCACCAGCACCACTCTGCGTTCTGTAAAAAATGGCATGGTATCTGCAAATTCAATGATATCCTCTGGCTTGGAATTCTCGCCCTTGTAGGTAATAAAATTCATCGTATCGTTTGGATCGATCATTGCCGCGATCAGCTTATCCCGATACTGATAAATCAGATATGGTTCCGTTCCACCAAGCAGGTACACACGACTGAATTCTTTTTTATTGATTTGTTCATTTAAAATGGCCATGCCATTTGCTTTTTCTTTTTTTGCCATGTTGACTCCTTATTATCATGGAATACATTTTATCACATCCTATTCTATCCATCAATTTGATCTTAAATATATTCTTTCAACCACATTCCGCAAAAGCTCTAACAGTTATCTTCCCCGAAAAACAACTGCTCCCATCTCATCCGTCCGAAGTATCTGCGTCCCTTCCTGCGCTAACCCTTGTAACACTTCCGCGTGCGGATGTCCATAACGGTTGTTGTATCCACAGGAAATCAAACCATAGTCCGCATGCGCATAGAACCCCTCCACATACGAGTACTTCGAGCCATGATGCGGTAGCTTGATGCAATCATAGTCCTGTTGTATATCCATATCTGCGATGGCATCTGCATCCATGTCTCCGGTAAACAACATGTCAAATGTATTGGAATGATATTCCAGTGCCAGACTCGCTGCATTCTTATCCTTTGCACGATATTCTGCAGTCGGATGCAGGCAGGTAAGCGTAAATGTGTCATCGCCAATCACGTTGCCCTCCTTCATCCACACGATTGATATTCCGGCAGCCCGAATCATTGCTTCTAACTCTGTCAATGCTTCATCCTGAAACACATAGGCAGAAAAGACAACCGTCTGCACTTTGATCTGCGCCAGTTTCCCCTGCAATAAAAGCTCCTTCCATCCACTGATATGATCTTCATCGGTGTGCGTCACAAACCAGCAGTCAATCTCCGTCATGCCCTGCGACCGCAATGCAGGAAGCAGCGTGTATGTCCCACATTTTGACTGCGACGTCGAGCCGCCGTCAATCACGATATTCCTTCCGTCTGGCGATCGTATCAGGATTCCATCGCCCTGTCCGACATCTAAGAAATAGATTGCTTCTGTGCGTTGCTGCCACATGCATAACGCCTGCCCTCCGGCCTGTATCAGCATGCTTAGCATAATTACGCATATGGTGTAACGCGTAATTTCCCTTTTACGCCAGAACCTGCCGGTATGTTTATATACAAAATCCCGGAGCCTGTTTCTTGTTTTTGTGCGGAGCAACACCAGCGTGCATGCAATCCCTCCATACCACATGCCAATCTGCCAGCCTTGTATCTCTCCTGTAACAAGTGTATTCCAAGGCAGTTCTAATGACCTTTCACAAAGCCATGTATACCCCCGTAACATCCAGCCAACCGGCAGCATGACAAACCTGCCAAGGGAAATCGAACCAATCGATACAAGCAAACCCAACCAGCTTCCTGCTACCACAACCGTCATCCCTGGTACAACGATCAGATTCAGCAAACCGGCATAGACCGGTATCTCATAATAGGTTTTTGCCACCACGGGCAGCATCATCCCCTGCAATGTTACGGAATAAAACAGGCTCTGCACCATACGGAACCGCAGCGGATACCGTTTCTGAAACCGCCGAACCCCAGCATTCCTATGCAGACGTTTCATTCCATAATTTCCAAGCGAAATCCCGGCAATCGCCATATAGCTTAACTGCATACCAGCATCCAAGACGCGAACCGGATTGCATAAAAGCATCACAAACAACGCAAGCCCCATCGCAGTCGGCATATCATAAGACTTCCCGAACATCTGCGCCACAAGCAGAATTACCATCATCCAGATTGCACGCATCGTTGCAAGACTCATCCCGGTCATCATTCCGTACAACAAAAGTCCTGCTATCGTGATAATTCCTGCTGCCGGAATCGGCACGCGAATCCGCCGCATCAGCCGAAAGAACAGTCCTCCAAGCAGGGAAATGTGAAGTCCCGATATCGCCAGAATATGTGCAATCCCACCCATCTGATATAATGTTTTGAGTTCTGTATCTATCCCAGCCTTTTCTCCAAGCAGGATTCCCGACACAAGTGATGCCTGCGCTTCTGGAAGAAGCTTTGCAATCTGCCAGTCTGCCCGCACACGCAATTCATATAATATACGTTTTCCCCGATAATACAGATACCTTGGCAGCCCAAGTACTTCTCTCTGATCAACGTCGATCGTCATCACCTGCGACACATAGTAATATCCGCTGATATTCCGGGCAAGATAATAGCTGCGTGATTGGAATCCACCCGGATTTCTCGCATTCTCAAATGTACAGTAAGTACCTGACACCTGTACAATCTCCGCAATCGCATGCTCCCCTTCCACACCACGGAGCAGTATATCTCCATGCACAGTATCTCCGTCCAACACACGCATCGTCCATGTCTCCCCCTGCCGTTCAGTCAAAATCCCGGCACAGATGGCAGTCTCCCCTTGTGCCTCCGCTCTTGATGCATAGGTTATAATGTCGTAGTTAGTTTCCTGCCGGATATCCGGCTTCTCCCGTAAATCCTGCGGAATACGCAAAAAAGCGCCAAGCATCCCAAGACCGACTCCCAGTCCCAGCACGCATGCGCTTTTCCCTTGCTTCATTTTCCGCATGAAAACTCCAACACAAACAAGCATAACACCCGCTATGCTTATCTCGCCCACCGTTCTTGTGTACAGGCCAATCACCTCTCCAAGTGCATACGCCAAAGCCACACAAAATACTGGTCGTTTCATACGTCTCCTATATTCATTTATTTTTCTTGTTCTACTACATTTGCATTAAATGGTAATGGTTTATCGATTGCAACCACATTCCGGTACATTGGCATGATTTTTCCATCAATCAGAATCTGTACCGTATCCACGTCTGTCTGTGCAATCACCGAATTCACGACTGCATACAACGCAAGCTCTGGTGAAATCGTTCCCACGGCATTTGTGAATTCCTCTGACAGATCCAGATAGCAGACCGAATCATGAACCGACACCTGGTTCACCTTTGTGTCTGGCGAAAGCACTTTTTTCTGTACCAGTTCCCGCACGATATACTCCTGATCGGACGTCTGTGGCTCTGACTGTACTTTGATTCCATAAGATTCCAGTGCAGTTCCCTGCGCATTTGGCGCATACAGGGTGATTGACTCCTCGGTCAGACTCGGTTCATCGGTACCATAATAATAAATAGAATCCCGCAGGAACAACTGCTCTGCATACACGTTTTCGTCATGTCCCTTTACTGTCAGTGCAATGCTGGAAATATCATCCATCTGGAACAATGTCTTCGTCGTGGCTGCCATGATCAGCAATATATCTTCCTGCTCGTAACTGCCTTCCACAAGCGTGATATCCATCTGCAAGCTGTTATCCTCGCCCATCATATAACTATAAGCTTCAATCTTCGATGTTTCCAGCGCTGTGAGCGCTGTCATTGTATCCTCCACGCAGGATGCGATTGCATCCGGTGTTTTCAACTGATAATCTGCATCCGCACGCACAATCGTGTTATCCTCTGCCAGATACAGGTGAATCATATTATCTGCAATCGGTGTAATCTCTCCGGTCTGCGCGTTCCCACAGGCAGTCAGGCAAAGTAGTGCCGCGATCACGCATCCAGTCTTCCAATACTTCTTTCTCATTCTGCATCGACCTCCTTTCGTGTTGTATCCACGGAGGCATCCGATTTCATCGGAATGCGAATGGTAAATGTAGTGCCCTCTCCAGACTCGCTGTACAATTTGATGGAACCCTTGTGCATCCGAATGACACTTTTCGTGATAGCAAGTCCAAGTCCTGTTCCACCGGTATCCCGGCTTCGCGCTTTATCTACCCGGTAGAAACGTTCAAATACATGTTCCTTACAGTCATCCGGGATTCCAACACCGGAATCTGCAACCTTTACATAGAAATTTCGATGGTCTGCATTGAGCGTCACCTTTACCCAGCCATTGTCGACATTGTACTTTACCGCATTCTCTATGATATTGGTCAGAGCCAGACTCAGCTTGACCTCATCCACCCAAGCCGTCACATCACGATAGCTCTCGTAAGTGATCTGGATTCTACGGCTTTTGGCAATCGGTGTTACACGCTTTAAGATCACCTCCAACAGGTCGTTGATCTTTATCTCCTCGATATTCATCGCGGCTGATTTCTTATCCATCTTGACAAGCGTCAGCAAATCCGTGATGATCTTACTCTCTCGGTCAATCTCGTCCACGATATCGGTCATAAATTCCTTGTACATCGCAAGGTCTGCGGATTCATTCTGTATCAGGGAATCTGCCAGCACCTTCATCGACGTGATCGGTGTCTTTAATTCATGGGACACATTCGATACAAATTCCTGTCTTGTAGAATCAATCACCATCAGCTTGGATATCGTCGCATTGTAACGTTCAGTAAGCTGTTTAAACTCCTTAAATCCACGCACTGGAATCTGTGTCTCCAACTGTCCTTCTCCAGCGATCTCCATCTGCTGGTTGATGCGCTTGATGCCGCGTGAGCTTGCATTTCCAATCGCACATGCTGCGCCAATGCAAATTGCCATAATCAGTGCAAATGACAGCCAGTTCCGCCGTTCTACCCGGCGCTCGATCACCTTCAGACTGTCCGTTGATGCCTGAATGACAAGCACGCCCTGCACATCCTGTTCCTGCTTCACGGCTGTGATATATTCGAGATATCCATCCTTCTTCGCTATCTTCTCGTCCGCCTGTCCACGCATCACTGCTATGATATCCGGATTTACAATCTGCGCATTTTCATGGTTCCCATAAGTATCCTTGATCACCCGGTACTCCCGGTTTATCACAAGCACTCTGCCATAAAAGGTGGTTGCGACTCCTTCGATGCGGAGATTTAAATCCTGCGGATCATCGAGTGTCATATGATTCTCAAGCAGATTATTCTTCAGGTATTCCGCCTGCGCCATCACATTTTTTTCAAGCTGTTCCTGATACCGCTGCACGTACAGGCGGCTTGACATCAGCGAATACACAAGCATAATGCCTGCGCACAATGCAATGATCAGAAACGTGACAAACCAGCGGAGGCTGATACCCATATGCTTATGCTGGCGCTTCTCCGCCCGTTCCCGGCGTTTCAGCTTTTTACGTTCTAATTTTTCGTCTTTCACGTTGCTTCATTCCGTCCTTTTCCAGAATACCACTACTATATCACACCGTCCGTTTTGCTTCAAGGCACTTGTACAATCCATGCGAAATTGCTATGATACAAGTACAACACTGAAAGGGGGATACACCTATGAATTTTGATCCTGTTTCCATGCCAAAAGTTGAGCTGCACTGCCATCTGGACGGTTCTTTGAGCAAAGAATTCCTGATGCAGACAATGCAGCTCCCGGCACTGGATATACATACAATACAGGCACCTGCCAACTGTCAGTCACTTGCCGAATATCTGACCTGCTTTGACCTTCCGGTATCCGCATTGCAGGAAAAAGAGCATATCCGGGATGCCGTCGTCGATGTCGTGCGGCAGGCTGCCGCCGAAAACGTCCGCTATATGGAAATCCGGTTTGCCCCTATGCTGAGTGTCAACAGTCATCTGGATCTGGAAAATGTTGTGCAGGCGGCTGTCTATGGATGCCAGAAAGCCTTCGACCGTTATGGGGTATTCACCAATCTGATCTTATGCGCGATGCGCCATCACTCTCAAAAACAAAATCATCTGGTTGTCCGCTGTGCCAGAGAATTCCTAGGAAATGGTGTCTGTGCGTTAGACCTTGCTGGCGATGAAGCTGGACATCCAAACGAAGAATTCGAAGCACTGTTCGAGGAAGCAAGGCGGCTGGAGGTGCCTGTCACGATCCATTCCGGTGAATGTGGCAGTGCCAGAAATGTGGCGCTTGCCCTGCAATACGGGGCACGCCGGATCGGACACGGCATTGCAGCCATCAAAGATCCTGCGCTGCTGGAAGCCTGCCGCAACGCACACATCGGTTTTGAGCTTTGTCCAACCTCGAATTTCCAGACAAAAGCGGTGAATGATCTGGACGCGTATCCGCTTCGTGCCTTTCTGGATCTGGGGCTGCTCGCAACGATCAACACCGACAACCGCACCGTAAGCGACACAACCCTCACAGAGGAATATACGTTTGCGCTGGAAAAACTCCACATAGAAAAAGAAGATCTCCGTACACTGTATAAAAACAGTGTGGAAATCTCCTTTGCCTCTGACTCTGTCAAGCATCAGTTACTGTATCTTCTGCCGTAGCTGACGCTTTACGCTGCGTGCAGATTACTCGTGGAAATAATATCCCACGCCCCATTTTGTATGAATGTATTTCGGATCGGCTGGTGTTGCCTCGATCTTCTCACGGAGTCGACGCACATGCACATCCACGGTTCTGGCATCACCCGGATAAGATGGTCCCCAGATGGTCTTCAACAACTGCTCTCTGGAATATACCTTGTTCGGGTTCGATACCAGCAGGTATACAAGCTCAAACTCCTTCGCGGTCAGATTGACCTCCTTGTCGTCGATATATACCCGGCGGCTGTCCACATCAATCTTCAAGCCCTTTGTCTCGATCACCTTCTGATTTTCCTGTTCCGGCACATTTCGGTTGTTCCGACGGAAAATCGCTTTGATTCTTGCCTTTACTTCCAATATATTAAACGGCTTTGTTATGTAATCGTCTGCACCATATTCCAGTCCCAGTATCTTGTCCATATCATCACCCTTTGCTGTCAGCATAATGATTGGCACATCCGAAAATTCACGGATCATCTGGCACACTTCCAGTCCACTAAATCCCGGCAGCATGATATCCAGTAAAATCATATCGTAACGATTTGCCTTTGCAAGCTCCAGTGCAGTTTCACCATCGTAAGCAACTTCCACTTTCATATCATCCTGCTCTAAGCTGAACTTGATGCCCTTTACGATTGACTTTTCATCATCTACCACCAAAATTTTCTTCATTCTATACACCTCATCCCACAATAATTAAGTCCTTGATTTGATTATATATGCCCTCTTTGATTCCACGGATATTCATAAGCTCCTCCGTGTTCTGAAACTTCCCCTGGGCTTCCCGATATGCGATAATCGCATCCGCTTTGCTCTCGCCAATTCCCGGCAATGTCATCAGTGCGTCTTTTCCGGCGGTATTGATGTTAATCTTCCCGTCCGTTTCCACATTTGTACCGGCTGGTGCATCCTGCACCGGTGTTCCATCTGTCTCCCGCTCTGATAAGGAAATCCCGTTTGTCTCCTCCATCGTCGGAATGTAAATCTGTTCTCCTGCCACAACGGTCTGCGCCAGATTCACATAGGTAACATCTGCATCGTCGGTAAATCCGCCTGCCATCTGAACCGCAGTTTCTTTGATTGCTGAACCTGTCACATAGTAGACGCCCGGCTGTCGTACCGCACCACACACATACACAGCCACCTCATCTGACTGCTCTGTCATATCTGGTTCCGTTGCGGTCGTTGCAAGCACCTCTGTCGATGAAACCGCTGTTTCTTCTCTGGCAGTGTCATCCACCATCTGCATTTCCGTCATCTGTGCCTCGCTGGTAAGCAGCATCGCCTGTCTGCCACAGCCGCACAGAAGTGCCACCAGCATACAGCCGGCGGTTAAAATTTTTATGTATTGCAAAATGAAATAGCTCCCTTCTAAAAAAGTCTGGTATTCCATATTGCATATTCAAGACATACACCCATTGTACAGAACTTCCCACGGAATTACAATAGGCGGATTTCACGAAAAAAAGTTACTTCTCCCACTGAAAAATGATAAATCCCACTACGGACACAACGATACCAACCAGCTTCGTCCACTGAAAATCTGCTTTTTCGACACCGAACCAGCCAAAAAGCTCAATCAGGTACGCAATCAATAGCTGCGAAATCACAATCAGCAGCACTGCCTTCGCCGGTCCCAATCCTGCCATCGCTGTAATGACTGTCCATGTGATAAATGCACCAATCACACCGCCTAACAGCATGTATTTGTGATCGACCTGTGCAAGCGAGAAAATTCCTGCCTGATTCCGTTCAAAGATTGCCCACAGAGCAATCGCAACAACAAACCCGGAGAATGCCACCCATGCGGACGCAAGCCATGTCGATGTCTGTTTTGTCACCCCAGTATTAAATACGCCCTGCACGCTCATCAATGCACCGGATATCAATGCAACTATAATTCCCCACATAAAAAACTACCTCCATAGACAAAATGTATATAGAGGTAGTTTGTGTTAATTATTTCATTTTCATTCGGACAAATTAGAATAATGGCTCCTTCAAAATCGCGGTACCAATACCCTTTTCTGTAAAGAACTCCAGAAGCAGGCAATGCTCTACACGACCGTCGAGCATATGGACGCGTGCAACACCATTCTTCATTGCCTCGATACAGTTTGTAAGCTTTGGAAGCATACCACCGCCGACAACGCCGCTGTCGATGAATTCCTGTGCCTCGTTGATATCCATCTCGGAGATCAGGGTTGACTTGTCGGTTGGATCTACAAATACACCCTCGATATCCGTCAGGAATACAAGCTTCTCTGCATTGATCGCTGTTGCGATCGCACAGGCCGCATCATCCGCATTGATGTTATAGCCATGATAATCATCGATGCCGATACCGATTGGCGCAATAACCGGGATGAAATCATTTGCAATAAGTGTATCAATGATCGTAGGATCTGCTGATACAACCTCACCGACATATCCGATATCCTTGCCACTGGAAAGCTTCTTCTGTACCTTCAGTAGTCCGGAATCCTTACCGCTGATACCGACTGCTTTGAGTCCAAGCTTCTGCATCATGGATACAAGACTCTTGTTGACCTTAGAGAGTACCATCTCTGCAACATCGAGTGTCTCCTCATCTGTCACACGCAGACCATTTACAAACTCGGATTCCTTACCGATCTTCCTCAACCATGCGCTGATTTCCTTACCACCGCCATGCACGATGATCGGTTCCATACCGATCAGCTTCAGGAGCGCAACATCCTTGATGACATTGTATTTTAAGTTCTCATCCACCATTGCACTTCCGCCGTACTTGACAACGACACGCTTGCCGTTAAATTTCTGTATGTAAGGAAGCGCCTCGATCAGTGTCTGCGCTTTCGCAAGTATCATATCCATTGAATCATTATTTACCATCTTGTTTTCCTCCATTTTCATTCATCCTATGACCGATAGTCCGCATTGATTTTCACGTAATCATAGGTGAGGTCACAGCCCCATGCCGTTGCCTGCGCATCACCATCGCGCACATCGACCTTCGCAATCACAACATCCGGCGACAGGATCTCCGCTGCCTTCTCCTCATCAAAAGCAGTTGCCACACCATTTTCGACCAGCGTGATCTCTCCCCTTTCTGATGCCATCACGATATCGACCTTAAGCGGATCAAACTGTGCACCCGAATATCCCATCGCACAGAGGATTCGTCCCCAGTTTGCGTCTTTTCCGAAGATTGCACATTTCGTCAGGTTGGAAGTGATAATCGACTTTGCAAGCACCTTTGCCGTCTGCTTATCCTTCGCGTGCTTCACCTGCACCTCGAACAGACGGCTTGCACCCTCTCCGTCACCGGCGATCTGCTTTGCAAGGTAAGTATTGACTGCAAGCAGTGCTTCCTTGAATGCCTCGTAATCCTCGTTCTCCTCGGTAATCTCCGGGTTGCCTGCCATACCATTTGCCATCACTAATACGGTATCGTTCGTTGATGTATCTCCGTCAACAGATACCATGTTAAATGTATCCTCGATAGAACCCTTCAGCGCCTTGTCCAGCAATTCCTTTGAGATTGCTGCATCTGTCATGATGAACCCAAGCATCGTTCCCATGTTCGGATGAATCATACCGGAACCCTTACACATTGCTCCAAATGTGACTGTCTTTCCACCGATTGTTGTCTCATAGGCGATCTGCTTCGGATGCGTATCGGTTGTAAGAATTGCCTCTGCGGCATCCTGTGCAGACTGTACATCACTTTTCAGCATACCGGAAAGCTTCTTCACACCATCTGCGATCACATCCATCGGCAATGTAAATCCGATGACACCGGTCGATGCAACCAGCACCGTATCGGATGAAATATTCAATGCCTCGCCCGCAATCTTTGCTGTCTCTGCTGCATTCTCATAGCCTGCCTGTCCAGTACATGCATTTGCAATACCGGTATTGACAACGACTGCCTGTGCCACACCGGCATCTGTAACCTTCTTATCCCAGAGTACCGGAGCTGCTTTGACAAGGTTCTTCGTGAAGGTACCTGCGGTTACCGCCGGCTTCTCCGAGAAGATCATTGCCATATCCTTGTTTGTCTTTCCTTTTTTGATTCCGGCTCTTGTGCCGGCTGTTGTATATCCCTTTGCGGCGGTTACGCCGCCTTCGATTTGTTTCATCTCGATTTCCTCCTATCTGCATTACCTCGGTAATTGCGAATCAACTATATCGAATATATTTCAATAACGATTCATTCTATATACAATGTATTGAAACGAATCATTATCGAAATATATGCTATACTCTTATTGTTGATTCGCAATTACCATTTACTCTTTTCATCTAAGTAATATACAAATCGTTGTTGCTCAACCTTACCTTGTTATGGGAACATTGGTGGCATCAGAAGTCCTTCTTCTTCTGGTAAGCCCATGATCAAATTCATGTTCTGGACTGCCTGTCCGGCAGCACCCTTCACCAGATTATCCATCGCACCCATCACAACGACACGCTTCGTTCTTGGATCGATCACGAAGTTCACATCGACATAGTTGCTGCCTTCTACCCAGCGTGTCTCCGGGCAGACGCCCTTTTCAAGCACACGCACGAAGCGCTCCTTGCCATAATATTTATCATACACTGCCTTGATATCCTCGTAAGAGACATCCTTCACGAGCTTTGCATATGCTGTTACCAAAATACCGCGGTTCATCGGTACGAGATGTGGTGTAAAGTTGATTGTAAGCGGTGTACCATCATAAGCATAACCAAGCTGCTCCTCGATCTCCGGAGTATGTCGGTGTGTTGTCACGCCGTACGCCTTAATGCTCTCATTGACCTCACAGTAGAGGTTTGCAACCTTCGCACCACGTCCCGCTCCGGATGTTCCGGATTTCGCATCTACGATGATCGTATCGACATCAACCAGACGCTCCTTTACGAGTGGATACAGAGAAAGAATCGAGCAGGTTGTATAACAGCCCGGATTCGCGATCAGACGCGCCTTCTTGATATCCTCCCGGTTGATCTCACACAGTCCATATACTGCCTCATCGATAAACTGTGGACTCTTGTGCTCTAAGTTGTACCATTTCTCATAAGTAGCTACATCCTTGATACGGAAATCCGCGGACAGATCCACGATCTTCGTATTCGATAAGATCTGCTCATTTACAAGCGATGCGCAAAGCCCCTGCGGTGTCGCAGTAAAGATTACATCCGCCTGCTTGCTAAGCTCATCCATATTATCATCCATACATTTCGCATCGACTAACTGAAACATATTCCGATATACAGATGCGTATTCCTGATCGATATAACTTCTGGATCCATACCAGACGATCTCTGCGTCCTTATGTCCCAGCAAAATACGTACTAATTCCTGACCGGCATATCCGGTTGCTCCTATAATTCCGACCTTTACCATTGTTCCTGCCTCTTTTCCGTAATCACAAATTTGTCTCATTATACATCCGTAGTTTTATTTATGCAACCCTATTTCAATATTTTATGTATAATTTTACAGAATAACATTGTTTTATGCATATTTTTATTCATTTATACATATATTATGCAGAAATATGCAAAATTTCTGGTTGCATCTTGCAGAAAAAAGAAGTATACTAGACAAAACGTGTCGCAACGTGAATTATTACATATTTTATGGAGGAAACTTTGATGGGTAAAGAGAAAGTTATTCTTGCGTATTCTGGTGGTCTGGATACCACAGCAATCATCCCTTGGTTAAAGGAAACTTACAATTTCGATGTTGTATGTGTATGTATCGATGTCGGACAGGAAAGCGAGTTAGAGGGACTCGACGAGAGAGCCAAATATTCCGGAGCTGAGAAGCTCTACATTCTGGATGTCGTTGATGAATTCTGTGATGAGTACATCCTTCCAGGTGTAAAGGCAAATGCAACTTACGAGTATGAGTATCTGCTTGGTACTTCTTTTGCAAGACCGCTGATTGCAAAGAAGCTGGTAGAGATCGCACGTAAGGAAGGTGCTACAACAATCTGCCACGGTGCTACCGGTAAAGGAAATGATCAGGTTCGTTTCGAGATCAATATCAAGGCACTTGCACCAGACTTAAATGTCATAGCAACATGGAGACAGCCAGAGTGGACGATGCAGTCCCGTGAGGATGAAATCGCATTCTGTAAGAAGCACGGTATCGATCTTCCATTTGATGTGACAACCTCTTACAGCCGTGACCGTAACATCTGGCACATCAGCCACGAAGGTCTGGAGCTTGAAGATCCATCTTTGGAGCCAAACTGGGAT
Organism: Butyricicoccaceae bacterium; assembly: GCA_963659815.1. GTDB lineage: Bacteria > Bacillota > Clostridia > Lachnospirales > Lachnospiraceae > Coprococcus_C. The sequence goes on along the minus strand of CAVKUW010000086.1, from coordinate 16,382 downwards.
CACCTTCTTGTACTTGGTACATATCCTGAGAAGGCACCAGATGAGGCTGAATATGTAACTGTAAACTTCGAGAAAGGTGTTCCGACTGCAGTCAATGGCAAGCAGATGAAGATGTCCGACGTAGTCCGTGAGCTGAACCGTCTCGGTGGCAAGCATGGTGTTGGTATCGTAGATATCGTAGAGAACCGTGTCGTTGGTATGAAATCCCGTGGTGTCTATGAGACTCCTGGTGGAACCATCCTCTTAGCTGCTCATAAGCAGTTGGAAGAGTTGATTCTCGACAGAGATACACTTGCATTCAAGAAGACAGTTTCAGACAAGTATGCAGATCTTGTATACGAAGGAAAATGGTTCTGCCCACTCCGTGAGGCATTGCAGGCATTTATCGAGAGCACACAGGATCGTATCACAGGTGAAGTGAAGTTCAAGCTTTACAAGGGTAACATCATCAAGGCTGGTACAACTTCTCCTTATACTCTTTACTCTGAGTCACTTGCAAGCTTTACAACTGGCGATCTGTACGATCATCACGACGCAGAAGGCTTCATCCATCTGTTCGGTCTTTCTATGAAGGTTCGTGCAATGCTCGACCAGAAGCGTGAAGAAAAGGATAAGAATAACGATAAATAAATTTACGTGTTCTATAAAAAGAAGAACCCCGGCAAATGCCGGGGTTCTTCTTTTTTTTCTGATTATTTATCAAGCTTCAGATACTTCTCCCAGAATTCCAAAGAAGTAAACTGTGGTCTTGCTTTATGCCATTTCTTTCTGTCCCGCTTGTAATACAGCAGGATATTCTTGGCTGTCTTTAAATACTCGCCCAGATAATGGAAACCTTTCTTGTAATCTCTCTGCAGGATATAGCCTGCATTCTTCTCTTCATCGTACAGGAACATCCTCTTGTAGATATGTGGCTGCTCAATACCGATCGCAGATACCGCCTTGATATCCCGCAATGGTGGCAGCAGCCAGCAGAACATACAGATGATTCCATTTGCAAACGGTGGGAAGAAATTCTTCTTCATCTTCACCGGCTCCTTGATGCCTGCTTCTTCCGGTGAAATAAACCTGTAATTGAGTGTTGCAAGCTCTGCATGCTTCTGTACCGGGTCGATCTGCATAAATGCTTCCGGTCCCTTGTGGAAATCATTGTATCCCTGCAGGATACACTCTACCAGATTGTACCGGTAATCAACTACATGAATTCCCATCATCATCGTCATATATCCAAGCAGCTTCCACGGTGAGCCAAGTTCTTTCATCGTAGATGCTTCTGCAATCAATGCATTTCGCATGTCATAATATGACATCGATACAGACGCCTTGTTTGGTGCCTGTGGATGCCATACGCAAATACCATTGATCAGGATGACACCCTTGTCTGAATGACGCACACCGTATTCAATATCATCGAAATGAATAAATGCAGGAATTGGGAGATTGTCTGCCTGTATCTCTGTTGTTGGAATACAGTTATACCACCAGCCACTGTAATTGATCGGTGTCTCCTGCTCGTTTGCACTTACCATATCCGGCTTGCGCATGTCATAATGGCGATGATAGAAATCATTCAGCTGCCAATGTGTCAAAGCACCTGCCTCAAACTGCATATATTTACGGTCAAGCTCAAACATCTCGCCACCAAGGATTGCGCCCTGATATTCCTTCTTCACATGTGACAGGAACAACCATGTCCGTTCTACTACGGCTGTATCAAGCAGAATATCATCATCCATCAGGATAATATGCGTAAATGGCGATGGTTTTCTATAAAACAAAGCTTCCATAATGCAACGGGTAAATCCACCTGCACCACCCGCATTGATATTCGGGAATACATGAATCTTATCGCTGTCAAAGGTATCCGGCTCGATCGTCTGTCCATTATCGGATACATAGACCTCCAGATTTCCATAAAGCGGGCTGTCCGGGTTATTGATAATGTGATTCAATACCAGATTAACATTTCGCTTTAAAAACTCCTCCCGCTTAAATGTACAGATTCCAAGTGCAATGACCGGCTTCTGCGTCATCACAGCCTTTGTTCCATACCCACCGGACAATAGAACCTCCGAGATATCAGATACCTCTTTCTGGCATTTTATATTCACATACAAAATACCATCGTCTGGCAATTCCTCAAACTGCAGATGGTATTTGTTTCCATCCTTTGACACGGAACACGGAATTTTGCGACGCACAACTGCTACATACTTAGATGGCGACTCTTTCTGAATCATTTCCCGTGTACAATCATGTCCGGCTGCTACACTGCCGACTGCGTGTACGCAGGTAAACTGCAATGCTTCTTCGGACTCCACCTCAAAATAAAGGTTATCCAGATCGGTATATTTCTTCCACTTTCCAATTGAAAATGCGTTAAAATATGTCTCTAACGATATCTTGTCTTCCTTAATTCTATAATACATTTTCTGCTCCGGGCAGACCTCCTGCTTCGGAAACAAAAGCGGTTGTATAATCATAATTCCCCTCCTAGTTTGGTACATACTTTTTATTTTTTCCTAATCTTCCTGCTTTCCCATCCATCCATGCGTCCCACAGCATTCGTGTGATATATTTTCCCTGACGATGGTATTTCGGGATCAGGCACATGCCTGCGCCACATGCAATAAAGACCATAAACTCTGCATAGATCACAAGCTGTGTCACCTTGCTGCAATGCGTTTTCACTGCATCCAGCCGGTTCCGGTGTCCATAATAGGTTCTCCAGCCCATCCGCATGAAAAAGCCCTTCTGTTCACCCGATGGCAACACCGTTTTATGATTCAGATGTGCCGCATTGACGTTTACAATGCCGCCATACTTCCGCAAGCGCATCGAAAACTCGGTATCGTCATACCAGATAAAATATTCTGATTTCGGAAGTCCAATCTTTGCAAGGATATCTGCACGAACCATCAAACCGCAAAACGTCGCCAGATCGTAGTGGAAGCATTTGCGCTCGTATGCAGATAACGGAACGTTTTTCTCCAGATACAACGTCCGGTTTGCAATCACTCTCCGGTGGATCGTCTGAATCTTTCCATCCGTATAAACCGTTCCCGAACATGCTACCACATTCGGATACCGGCGAATCACGCGGTCGCATTTCTGAATATAATCTTCTGCGATCATCGCATCATCGTCGATGATCAGCACCCAGTCCAGATCTTCTTTACCTGCAAGCTCCAATCCTACACGGAATCCGCCTGCACCGCCCAGATTCTCCGTCTGTTCCGAAATCACAAACCGCGTATCTGCTTTGTACTGCTGCAAATACTCGTCCGTTCCATCGGTACTGCAATTATTTACGATAATAATCTTTTCAAACGGGATTGTCTGTCTGATACAATTCTCAATACATTCCTTCAGTAATTCTAACCGGTTATATGTTACAATTACGACTCCATATTTCATCTTAATTCCTCCAGCAAAATCTGTAACGAACCGATCTGGCATTTGTTTTTAAACGCCTCCCGTTTACAGTCCTTCTTAAATGTTGCATTGGTAGACATATCCTCCAAATGCAGAATATCAATCGACGGTTCATATACCGTTTCAATTTCATGCTTGCGGCACCGCAAATATAAAAGCTCCTCCTCACGGAACATAAATGTCCGGTCGTCAAATGCTGTATCAAACTTTCCAATATAGAGAGGTGTCAGAATCAAACAACAACCATGTAAAACGATATTTTTGTGCCGTTGCTTGCTTGCAATCACCATCTGTATCTTATCGTCCAATGTCTCCTTGACCGGTTGCTTCTGCAGCTTCAACGCAGGGAGAAGTTTGTCCAGTGTTCGATTGATTATATTTCGAACCGGATATAGTTTGGAAGTATAATACCGGTACATCTGTTTCGACATTTGTAATTCATGTTCAAAATATTCCCGCGTATGTATTTTGAGATACATATAATTGGTATAGCCGTTCAATAATGTGATATGCGGTCCAACTATTCCACACTTCGACGTCTCATACTCCTGTACAATCCGCTCTATAAAATCCGGCTGCAACAACAATACATCATTGTTCATCACACATATATAATCCGCATGCAACGTCTGCTTTGCATAGGTATACCCAATGTTATTTCCTCTGGCAAACCCCAGATTTTTCTCTGCTTTCAAAACCGTAATATGCGGTTGGTCTTTATATTTTTTCTCCAAATAACCCCCTGAACCATCCGGAGAACAATTATCAACAATGACAATCTCTGAACTGTGCTTCTTTGTATTCTCCCGGATTGCTTTCACACATTTTTCTGTCACTTTTGGTTCATTATAGTGGAGTACCACAAACGCAAAAATAATATCTGCCATTTTACTCTCCTAAAATTCGCTGGTATTCACGATATATGTTTTCGGCATTTTTCTTTGCTGTCATATGCTCTGCCATGAAATCGCGGGCTGTCTTTGCTGTCTCCCGCAATTCTTCTTTATGATTTAAAATATATAGCATCTGCTGCTTAATACTTTCTGGATTTCCGCATTGATATAGCACACCGAATTTTCCGTTTTTCAAAAGTTCTTTTGTTCCCGCTGAATCCGCACCCAGCACCAGATTTCCCGTCAGCATTGCTTCCACGGTTACACGTCCAAACGCCTCACACCGGGAAGTTACAACCGATACATCTGCCTGTGCCATCACATTTGGCACATCACTCCGAAATCCCAGTAATTCTACATTTTCTATATGATCCGCCTTTAATTTCTCACGCAACGCTTTCTCATACTCTTCACCGCCTCTTCCTGCAATCATCAACCGGTATGCATCCTGATACCCTTCTTGATTCAGCAAGCGACAAGCCTCAATCAAATCATCCGTTCCTTTTAATTCTGAAAGTCCGCCAACATAGCAGAGCTTCAATGTTGAGTCCTCAAATATCTGTCTCTCTGGCTTATAAAATTGGTCTATATCAATTCCATTGTATATAACTTTCATCACATTTTTATGAAGTGATTTACTATATTTCTTATAAATACTATGGGAAATGGCAATGACAAGATCTGCCCGGTTCATCAACTTATACATGTATTTCGGAAAATAGAACTCATTCCCCTGATCTTCCTGCAAAAATTCCCGGATATGCCATAAATATGGAATATTCACTTTGCGGGCAGCATATGCGCCAAAATAACTATACACCGTGTTAATATGCACCAAATCCACATGTTCCTTCTTCAAGATTCCCACCAATCCACGTGCATAGATCTTATTTCTCAAAATATATTTTATCTGCCCCAGCGTTGCCAATATATTTCTTGGGAAATCACATGGCACAACCCCTGATATGGATGGAACCACATAATATTTTATCTTGTGCTTCCTTAATAACTTCACTCCATCACCAGGTCCTACATAAGGTCCTTCCTTGGGAATAATCACAATCGTTTTTACTTGTAATTGATTTAGTTGTATTGCAAGATTTGTCATGCTCAAGAAAGCTCCAGAACTTGCATTATTATCCGAAGCAATCAATGCTACCTTCATTATTTCCCCTCTTTGATTACTTTTATTTTTTGTCATAATACTTCTACATTGTACCCAATTCCATACAAGAAAGCAAGAAAAAAAGCAACATCTTAGCTTTCCGCTAACACGTTGCTTTTCTTATCTCTCTGTCTATTTGAAGAACACGTGATTACCAATCTGCTTATAGGTACCAAGTGTACTTGTATCCACATATCTTGCAGGACGGAATGACATCAGATCACCGATGTTATTATTGCCTGCACATGCATCTCTGGCTGCCTGAATACAGCTTGCCTGTGCGCCATCCGCAATTAATCCCTGTAATCTGGAATCAGATACTACACTGAACTGGTTTGCTGCATATACGACATCACTGATGGTACTGCCCCATGCGCCAGACTGCAGACGGTTTAATATTACATTTGCAACTGCAAGCTGCCCCTCATAAGGCTCACTGCCACATTCCAATGTCATAACGGCTGCCATTAAATTGATATCCGCATCACTCAGAGTTACCGGTGTTCTGGATGAAGAGCCAATATCCGAACCGGTACTCGTCTGTGTTGTTGCCTCAATCGTAGCCTGCTGTGTAGTAGAGAGCTTCTCCGCCGTCTCATGTGCTAATTGCTTCTTCCCCTCTATACTACCTGAACTCCTTTTCGCCTCGATTGCAGACGCGTCCTCCGACGTCGTATCATTCACAGCTGCAGCTTCTACCGGCTCGGCAACACGATATCCTTCCATAACCTTCATATATTCAGCACTTACATATCCCTCTGTACCGACCGATACCTGAATACATACCCATTCATCGTCTGTTTTCTCCGGTATAACTGTATATGTTACATTTTCATAAACTGCACCCACAGCCTCTGCCTGCTGATTAGCCTCTGCACGAAGATTAACTCCATCCTCCTTGACTGTCGCCGTTATCGAATAGTACCTCTGTGCCAAAGCGTATGCCTCTTCGCCAAGTGTCAGATACTCAGCTCTGACGTATCCTTCTACTTCACCGGAAGTAAGCTGAACCCAGCCATCTGCCTGTGCAATCATAGTACCACATGCTCCAATGTTCATGTGTCCGACAATCTCAGAAGCAACGGAAGCTTCCTTACGCACATTCACATCATCCTGATTTGCAACACATTTATCAGCAAACTCTGAACGTGCTGAAGCCACTACTTCCTTTTCCTTCGCCTCTTTGTCTGTCATCATAGAAGATTCCAGATCCGCACGAAGCACATTTGTTCCGGCTGCATTCATTGAGACAATCGAATCATCTAATGTCACAACCTCTTTCACACTTCCTAAAACACCTGCATCATCGTCCGCCTTAACATTTCTGTTACAAATCACAATGCCTGCGCCTGCACACATGGCAACGACTGTAACCATAATCGTAAAGGCTAAAATATTTCTAACTATGTAACGACTGTTAAATACATTCTTTGTGAGGAATAATCGCATATTCCGTACTTTTAACTTCGTTCTTCTGCTCATTTCTTTCACCTTGCAAAATAATTTCGTAACTTTTTACACACATTGTTACATTTTTATTACAGAAGTATCTTAACATTATCTTACAAAGGTGTCAATAGTTTGTTACATATTTGTTACAAACGCAATCGCTAACATACCGGAACCGACATGCGTACCAATGATCGGTCCAATTGGTGCAATCATCAGATTGTCCGCCTGCATACCAGCGTCCACCGCCATCTGCTTTAATTTTTCTGCTTTCTCAATGCAGTCCGCATGTCCGATCACAGCGCGGAGTGTACTTAAATCGCCACCCTCTTCCACGGTCTTTGCAATAAGGTATTCCATCGCCTTGCCTGTTCCCCTCGCTTTGGACCGGATCACAAGCCTGCCCTCCTCATCCACACTCAGAATCGGTTTGATTTTAAGGGCACTTCCGACCATCGCTTCGACAGTTGATACACGTCCACCACGTTTTAAATGGAACAAATCTTCCACCATAAACCAGTGATGCACATGTCCACGTGTCTGCTTCACCCACTCTGCAAGTGCATCCAGATCCAGACCTTCGCGCTTCTTCCTTACGATCTCATACAGGAATGCGCCCTGTCCCACAGCGGCTGACCGGGAATCCACACATACGATCTTTGCCTCCGGGTATTTATCCAGCACCATATCTGCGCCAAGCATAGAAGACTGATACGAACCACTTAAACCAGAAGAAAAACTGATATATAAGATATCCTTTCCTTCTTTTACATATGTTTCAAAGAAATCCTGATACATCACCGGGTTGATCTGCGATGTCACAGGCATCGCGCCCTTGCGCAACCGCTCATAAAAGTTTCCAATGTCTCCATCGCGCTCATCCAGATAATACTCGTACACCTGCTCCTCGATTGAATAGGAAAAAGGTACGATCGGAACTTCTAATTCCTTTACAACCGAGATTGGCAGATCGGCTGTTGAATCACTTATAACGATATAATCTCGCATACAATCTATCCTCCAATTTAATATCCATAATACGCATCTAAGCCATCTGCAAGTCCCTGAATGATCTCTTTCTGATAATTTTTGTCAATCAGTTTGGATTCTTCCTCGGCATTGCTCAGATATCCAAGCTTGATCAGAGCAACCGGCTTTTCACTCCAGTTGATGGCTGTCATCTGGTCTGTCTCGTAGATTCCCTGATTCGTACATGCCGTATTATCCAGGACGCCCTGAAGCAACCGCGTTGTCAGGCGGTAACTGTCATTGTACAAGTCACTATTAAATTCACTATCCGGTGTCATACACACACCCATCACACCAGTCAAGGAATTGTTCTCACTGAAATTCATCTGGATACGCACATACACGGTTGACTCTGAATCATTCGCAAGCAATGCACGGTCCTTGTTCGACAGATTGATCTTATCCGTATCTCTTGTCATCAGCACCTGATAGCCACGGCTTTCCAGCTCGGTCTTCAATAGGTTTGCATAGGTTAAGTTCAATTCACTCTCTTTCGTTCCAAGTGTCGTTCCAACATTTCCGGTAGAAGCACCCTGCTTGGTCACATCGGTATTCGGTCCAATCTCAATCTGTTCGGCATTCACAACCGCCTGATTGGCTGGATCGATCATGACAATCTTCTTTACCTTCTCGGCATCGCTCTTTGTCGCCGTATCCGTCGGCGTCTCTTCCTCGGTTGTATCTGGCAGGGTTCCGGCTGGCGGTTCTGTCTGGATCACATATTCGGAATACACGTAAAATGTGCTGCCATCCACAATGACCTTTGTCCACTCTTCATTGTAACCGACACGGTTCAATACCTCGCCGCCCGGAAGCAGCTTGTAAATATCTGCAGCCGTGGATGCTGCCACGCGGACATTGATCGTCTCGCCCAATGTTTTCACATAATCATTTGTAATATAGTAACCATCGGCATCCATCGGCAGCTCCGGTTCCTGCGCCGCATCCGCATTCGTCGCAACAACTGCAGGTTCTGCCGTTGTAACTGCCTCGGTTGTTCCATCCTGTTTCTTTCCACAGCCGCCAAGCATCATCATACAGATGGCACCAATCAGCCAGCCTGCCAGTTTATTTCTTCGATTTAATTTTTTCTTCATAGCTTGTTACTCCCATTTTCGTATCTCAATTCATCTGTAAAAAGCGTATTTATAAATAGTATCATTCCACGCAAAAAAAGACAAGATGTTTTCCGCATCTTGTCTTTTCCAATCTTTTGCAATCTTTTGAAATGTAAATTTAGAAACAAACGATCACGCCGCCACGACTCTCATACGTGGAGCTGATTCCACTTGCATCCAGGATCTTCACATCGGTAAATCCAAACTGTTCCATCAGAATCTTCCGCACATTCTTGCTGCGTTCCATACTGCCACACTGTGTGATACGAACTGGTTTTGTATTATCATAGCCTTCCTTCTCGATATGCGACAACAGCTTATTTAACGCTTTGTTCATGCCGCGTGCCTGATCGAGCTGCTGGATCTCTCCGTCTACCCCATGCAGTACCGGCTTGATATTTAACATATTGGCTGCCAGTGCCTTTACCTTCGTAATTCTTCCGTTCTTCCGCATCGTGTCAAGGCTGTCCAGTACGAAAAGTGTACGAATCTCGCCGACATATTCCTCTATCTTTTCCACGATCGTTTTGAAGTCAAGCTCCTGCTCTATATAGCGTTCCAGACGCTCGCAGATCAAATGCTGTGCTGCTGCTGCCGACTTCGAATCAAATACATGTATCTTCACATCCGGATGATTCTCCTGATAGATCTGCTTTGCAAGCATCGCACTGTTGTATGAGCCGCTCAATCTGGAAGAAAGCGTCACAACAAATACATTCTCTGCGCCGTCAAAATGCTGCATATAACTCTCCGGAGACGGACAGGAGGAACGCGGACACTCCGGACAGCGGTCTACCATATCCAGATATTTCTCCTGTTCAAATGTATCATCATCTATCACATCGATATCACCAACCGTTAGAATCAACGGCACCCGGCTGATATATTCTTTTTTCAGATCCTCGGCTGTAAAATCACAACAGCTATCTCCAACAATCTTATATTTCATAGTTTTCGCCTTTCTTTCAGAACTATTACACGTGGTTTTTAATACTACATATGATAGCATGTTAAAATACGAATTGCAACCTATTCTCATAAGATTTGTTATGTTTTCATAAGGTTTTCACAATTTATTATTTGTTTATTTTCTATTTATGTTTTTCGAATTGTATTTTTGTAGCTTTCATAGTATAATTTCAAAAGTTTGTATTATACATTCAATATAGTAGTGAAGGAGTTAAAACCATGAAATTCTTAGTTGATCTAATTAAAGGTGTTTTTGTCGGTATCGCAAATGTTATCCCCGGTGTCAGCGGAGGCACCATGGCTGTTTCGTTCGGCATCTATGACAAGCTGCTTGAAGCCGTTTCCAATCTGTTGAAAAGCTTTAAAAAAAGCTTTATGACGTTATTGCCTATCCTGCTTGGCATGGCAATCGGAGTTATCAGCTTTACATATGTCATCCCATGGCTTCTGGCGCACTATCCTTTCGCCACATCCATGGCATTCACCGGACTAATCGTCGGCGGCATCCCGGCAATCATACATTCACTTCAGGATGGCTGGAAAAACGAAGCAAAACATTCTCTGTTCGTAAACATACTTGTATTTTTAATTTTCCTGGCCATTGCAATGACAATGATGCTGTTTAACGGAAACGGGGAAGGTGGTATTACGCTTATCGTAAGTGCCGGTATCATGGTTAAGCTTTTTTTTATGGGTATCATCGCTGCAGCAACGATGGTCATCCCCGGTGTCAGCGGTTCTCTGGTTTTAATGATACTCGGATATTATTTTGGCGTGATTAACTCCATTAAAACCTTTATTGACGCCCTGCGTGTATTTGATATTGCAGGAATGATACAGCAGCTTTATATTCTGGTGCCTTTTGCAATCGGCTGTGTGCTTGGTATTTTCTTTATCTCCAAGCTTATCAACTACTTATTGCACCATTACACAAGTGCGACCTTCAGCGCAATCCTTGCTTTGGTTGCATCTTCTCCGATTCCCATCTTCTATAAGGTAAATCAGGAATATAGCATGAATGGCACATCCGTTGCCTCCATCATCGTTGGTGTCATACTGCTCGCCGCATGCACCGTATTAACGCTCTTTATGGAAAAACTCGGACCGGCAGAAGCTACCGAATACGAGTAACAATGCCCTTCTTCACAAGGCTGTCCGGCTGATAGGACAGCTTTGCCTGTCGAAGTCCCGGGATGCCCAAATCCTCTTCTCTGTTTATATAGGTATACTCAGACAGCTCCTGTCTGACAAATTCCCGATTAATCATGGCATACGCACCTTGTATATCTGCGTATGCCTTTTCAAAATGTACATCAAAGGTATCCTCTGTCAACCGTTCTCCAAGCGTAAACGCAACTACCCTGCTATCTGCACGGATCAAACCGCCAATCAACCCAAGCACCTTCCGATGTTCAAGTGCGTAGGCGATGATTTCCTTCTCAGTGTTCTTGTCCTCGTCATTTTCCGGATTGTTTTCCCGTACCCACACTTCTTCTAATTCCAGACACTCCTTCCAGTTTTTTCCATTGATCCGTTCATACCGGTAATCCGGATAATTCTCCAGAAACCGATTGATATGGTTCCGCTTTGCATGCAGCTTCTTTCCGGTCAGATTCGCCAATGTCTCATATTTGTAAAGGTAATCTGCCGAATCCCGGTCATATGCAATACGGTATCTGCCCGGATACCATGTCTCGATCTTCTCGTACATTTCCGGTTCTACCATATACATAGCAAATGGCAGATTACTTTCTTCAAAGTAATCTACCACTCTGTCAAATGCATCCTTCGGATTATGTTTCCCGACCGGAAATGTAAACGAGGTTGGAATATCATTCTCCAATCTGCAAAATACAAGCATATCCTCTAAAATTGTGAATTTTGTATGATAAAAATCACACCAGAACAAGCTGTTTGCCACAGAAAATTCACATTCTCTGTAATGATTATATTGTAAATACTGATTTAATAGCTCTTTTGTCTCAATACTCGGTCTTATAATGTCCATATTTGTTTATTTTCCTTCCAATAATGTATCGACGTCGTTTCGTCCGTACGCACATAATTGTTTGCGGATTTCCTGAATCGTATACTCATCTGCATGAATTTCTACCTTATCCAGCAAATGCTCCACATAGCCACACCATTTCTCGTAGATACGCACCAGATCCTGCTCGGTCGGCTCCTTCTTCTTATGATCGTTCAAAGAAACTGTACCTGACATAATCTCCTTCATCGTAAGTGTCCGTGGCTCAATGCCATATGCAATATAACGGATCTCTTCGGTACGAACCAATGCACAGTCATACATCTCCACCAGCAGATCCTCAATACAGTCATCTGCAATATTAAAATGATGATAATATGCTTCGATCGGACGGTGCGCCGGACGGTCTGCCGCATCCTCTTTGTTATACCAATAGAAATCCTCGTCGCTTGCAACGTTGGATTTTGCCCGTTTATTTTTCTTAGAACCGTAGGAGGAAAGTTCTTCATTGATACCAAACATCGTCTCTACCGGCACCTTTGCCGCCTTCAGATCACCCATAATGGCAGCGCCCATCGCCTCTGCTTCCCGCACGGATGCAACAATCGCTTCATTGCTGATATTAATTTCCGGAATATCCGGTCCAAATGCCGAATCGAAAAGGACATCATTCACAGTCTCCGGGATTGGCTCTGCAACCGCTTCTGGCTTTGGATTCCGGCGTTCTTCCTTGACTGCCTTTGTATCAATCTCCTGCGTTGGATCGATCTTCATAGATCCCGGTACATCAAATGCACTGTCAAGCTCTGCATCATACTCGTCAACTTCTACATTCTCATACTCTTCATAGGAATCATCTGCATCGGCTGTATCGACGTCATCATAAGCGCCATCCTCTGCATATTCATCCTCGTACTCATCATCATATCCCGTGCCATTCTGTGCAAATGCGGAATCCTCGCCCGGCATATCCAGATTATCTATATAAAAATCATCCGATAACATGGCGTCCGCATCATCAAATACTGTTTGTCCTTCATCCGGCTGTTCAGTATCTCCATACTCTGTGCCATCCTCAAACTCATCATCGTCCTCATCGCGTCGTCTTGATCTGCTTGCGATCACAGCAATCGTCGCAATAATCATAATCAAAAATAATGCTAACAATGCGACAAAATATATCATTGAAATCATTGATCGATCCATATCATTTCCCAGCTTTCTTATAAAATAACCACTCCCAAAAAATGAGAACAATCCTTTTGTAGTATACTAAAAATAAATTCAATAATCAACAATATGTTGTAAAATGATTTTCCCTTTGTTATAATTTCCTAAGAATTTATCTGTTATACAGGAGGCTATCATATTACAATGGCAAAGATTAGAACAAGATTTGCACCGAGCCCGACTGGCCGGATGCACGTAGGAAATTTGAGAACTGCATTATACGCATACCTGATTGCAAAACATGGGGGTGGCGATTTTATTTTGCGTATCGAGGATACGGATCAGGAGCGTGAGGTAGAAGGCGCTGTCGACATCATCTATCGTACCCTGAAGGAAACGGGACTTGAGCACGACGAAGGTCCGGACAAGGACGGTGGCGTTGGTCCATATATCCAGAGTGAGCGACAGAAGAAGGGCATCTACCTGGAATACGCAAAGAAGCTGATCGACAAGGGCGAGGCATATTACTGCTTCTGCGATGAGTGCCGTCTGAAGACACTTATCACCGAATTCGAGGGAAAGACCATCTCCCGTTACGACAAGCACTGCTTACACCTTTCGAAGGAAGAGGTTGAGGCAAACCTTGCTGCTGGCAAGCCATATGTCATCCGTCAGAATAACCCGGAAAAGGGCTCAACGACATTCTCTGACGAGCTGTATGGCGACATCACGGTTCCGAACATCGAGCTTGACGATATGATCCTGATCAAGTCCGACGGTTTCCCAACCTATAACTTCGCAAATGTTGTGGACGACCATCTGATGAACATCACACATGTTGTCCGCGGAAATGAATACTTATCTTCCTCTCCAAAGTACAACCGTCTCTACGAGGCATTTGGATGGGAGGTTCCAACCTATATCCACTGTCCACTGATCACGAACGAAGATCACCAGAAGCTCTCCAAGCGTAGTGGTCACTCATCCTTCGAGGATCTGTTGGAGCAGGGATTCCTGACCGAAGCAATCATCAACTTCGTTGCATTACTCGGATGGAGCCCGGAGGATAACCGTGAGATTTTCTCTTTGCAGGAACTGGTAGAAGCATTTGACTATCACAATATCTCCAAGTCCCCGGCAGTTCTGGATATGACAAAGCTCAAATGGATGAACGGCGAGTACATCAAGTCAATGGACGACGAGAAATTCTACGAGATGGCACTTCCTTACATCCAAGAAGTCGTTGGCGACAAGATGGATGCGAAGAAGATCGCTGCTATGGTAAAGACAAGAATCGAAGTATTCCCAGACATCAAGGATCAGATTGATTTCTTAGCAGCCGTACCGGAATACGATATCGCAATGTATACACACAAGAAGATGAAGACAAACGCAGAGAATTCATTGCAGTTATTAAAAGAAGTTCTTCCAGTCCTTGAGGCACAGGAAGCCTTCGACAATGACAGCTTATTCACAGCGCTCTCTGCTTTCGGTAAAGAGCACGAGTACAAGACCGGATTTGTAATGTGGCCGCTTCGTACCGCTGTATCCGGCAAGCAGGCAACACCGGGCGGCGCAACCGAGCTTATGAGTATCCTTGGCAAGGATGAGACACTTGCAAGAATCAATGCTGCGATTGTGAAGTTAGAAAATGCATAAATTCTTTGACAGACAGAAAAACAGGGACTACCTCAAATGCCAACACCTCATAAGGATGTTTTAATGTAATAGCCACGGTGCAACTCAGAAATGGGTTGCACCGATTTTTTACTTAGGCGATAAATCGAAACTCCTGAGGATTTTGCTGTACCTCGTCCATTATGGCAAGGAGTTCCTGTTCGGTTGGTATATCAACCATTCCGACTGCGGTAAAATATACATCCACCTTGACATAGCAGTGACCGCTTGATTTATTGTTGTTGTGAACCTCAATCCGCTCAATCAGTGAATTTACAAGTGTTGGCGTATGTTCCTTAATCTCCGTAATTTCACGGAGAGTGCGGAGCCGTAGCCTGAGGTCGGTAACTTTTTATTTGCATCATTTAATGACGCTTTTCCTTTTTCTATTTCTGTTTGCAATTGTTTTTGCTCACGCTCGTAGTTTTGAAGCAATTTGGAAAAGCGTTCGTTCGAAAGAATTCCGGCGGCATTTTGCTCAAATAGTTTCTCAATCAGTCTTCGGTCTGTTTATGGATTTGTGGAAGTGCCACAGACAGTATAACGGCATTTCGAAGCCGAAACAGAATTTGACCATTGATGAAATTGTCCCCTATGATGGAATCTGAGACGTATCGGGAAAAACCACCTCGCACTTAGTCCGTTTCCGGCGAAACTTCTTTGTGAACTTTTTCGTAGAGCCTTGATAATTTTCAAAAATCGTGGTATACTAACATAGAAGTTCGGACGGTTTCGTCCTAAGTACGAGGTGAAATGTATGGTTAAACGAGATTCCTATATGAATCGGCTAATTCACAGTATGTGGAACGGCGAGATAAAAGTCATTACAGGCATACGCAGATGCGGCAAGTCCGTACTGCTTTTCGATCTGTTTTTCGAGTATCTTCTTTCGCAGAATGTTTCGGAAGATCATATTTTGAAAATTGAACTGGATCAGCGGCGGTATTATAAATTCAGAAATCCCATTACCCTGTGCGAATATGTAGAAAGCACCGTCCGGGACAGGAAGGATGAAAAATTCTATCTGTTCATTGATGAGGTGCAGCTGACCACAAAAGTGGTGGACAAGGAAAACGGCGGCATTGAAGTTACCATCTACGATATGCTGAACGAACTCAAGGCATACAAAAACCTTGATGTTTATGTCACCGGCAGTAACTCCAAAGGGCTGTCAAAAGATATCGCTACAGAATTCCGCGGTCGCGCTACGCAGATTCATGTGTTCCCGCTGTCGTTTGCCGAGTTTTATTCTGCCGTGGGCGGTGACGAGCGAAAAGCACTGGACACCTATATGCTCTACGGCGGTATGCCGAGACTTTTAGCGCTGGAGGATGAAAAGGATAAGAAGAATTATCTGACCTCCCTTTATAGCGAACTGTATGTCAAGGATATCGTGGAGCGAAATGGCATCGAGCGCGAGGATGTGCTGAATGACATTCTGGACTTCCTTGCTTCGCAGATCAGTTCGCTGACAAATCCGACCAATATCG
>CAVKUW010000085.1:0-3696 GCA_963659815.1 Butyricicoccaceae bacterium | reverse complement strand
CAGCAAATCATTAATCTGAGTATTAATCTCTTTCAACGAAAGTGTCTTTCCGTTAGAACCTCCATATGTAATCTTAATCACTGTAGATCGGACAGCCTCCATATAAGCAGCCTCATGCCGTTCTTGTTCTGTTGTCATACTTGAACAAAGCGTGTGAGACTGTTTCAAAAGCAACGCTTCTTTCAAGAATAAATCTTTTCTCTCTGGCGCTTTCGCATCCAACACAAAATTCACGCCGCCGGTAATTAATTTTGCCATTACGAGAGGCGTTCCACCGATAAACGCACTAAAATTATAACCATGCAGCAAATCTTTACATACCTGAAGTTTTTCCTGAAATTTCGGGTAGGCAATCTTCGCGATATTCATGTCTCCATATTTAGACTGATCCCGTTTCGTATATTCTTTCATCGCTGTTTTTAATGCCGACGCAATACCGACATAATCAACGATCAAACCGCCTTCTTTGTCCTTAAATACACGATTGACACGCGCAATAGCCTGCATCAGATTGTATCCATGCATTGGTTTATATACATACATGGTCGCCAGAGACGGTACATCAAAACCAGTCAGCCACATATCTACCACAATTGCAATTTTCATTGGATCGTTGTCATCCTTAAATTTACGAGCCAGTTCTTCTTTATGTGCTTTCGTTCCAATGATCTCTTTCCAATCCTCAGGATCATTATTTCCGCCAGTCATCACGACTCCGACCTTTTCTTTCCACGTTGGACGAATCTCTAAGATACGGCGATATATCTTCATCGCTATTGTCCGCGAATAAGCAACAATCATAGCTTTTCCAGTTAACAGATGCTCTCTGTTTTTCTCATAATGTTCTACAATATCATCGCACAGAGACGCAATCGTAGAATCTGCTCCCAAAACACTTTCCATCTGTCCAAGCATCTTCTTGCTTTTCTCGATTGTTGCAGCATCTGACTGTTGCTCCAAGATATCATAAGTAGAATCAATTAAAGCAAGTGTATTTTGATCCAATTTCAAATGAACAACCCGACTCTCATAATACACTGGACGTGTCGCACCATCTTCCACTGCCTGTGTCATATCATACACATCAATATATTCACCAAAAACTTCCCGTGTATTGCGATCTTTTGCAGAAATCGGTGTACCAGTGAATCCTATAAATGTTGCATTCGGCAAAGCATCATGAATGATTCGTGCATTACCAATAACTGTACGCGCCTCTTTTTCTCCAGCTTCATTTTCAGACAATACGATTCTCTCCTCAAACCCATACTGCCCACGATGCGCTTCATCCGCCATCACAACAATATTTCTTCGTTCCGAAAGTGGCTTTTCTCCCCGTTCAAACTTAAACATTGTCGTAAATATAATGCCATTTGCACTTCTTCCATCCAAAAGTGTTTTCAAATGTTCTTTGCTTTCTGCCTGTACAGGTGTCTGTCTCAAGAAATCCGCACACTGTGAAAATTGCGCATAAAGCTGATCGTCCAAGTCGATACGGTCTGTCATAACAACGATTGTTGGACTGTCCAGTGCTTCTTGCAATAAATGTGCATAAAATACCATTGACAATGATTTTCCTGAACCTTGTGTATGCCAAAACACACCGCCTTTTCCATCCGTTTTCGTCGCAATCTTTGCCTTTTCAATCGCCTTTCGAACAGCAAAATACTGATGATATCCAGCTAAAACCTTAAATCTCCCTGTACCCGTTCCTGAAAAAAGGATAAAATTCTTTAGGATATCCAGCAACCGTTTTTTCTGAAACATTCCCTCGTAAAATGTATCAAATTGAGCATACGACGTTTCTTCATAATTGCCATCCTTTGTTTTCCATTCCATAAAACGATCTAATCCAGAAGTAATCGTTCCTGCTTTATTTGTAGATAAATCACTGACTACACAAATAGCATTGTAATAGAACATAGATGGAATATCCTGCATATAATTCCGAATCTGATGATATGCATTTTCCACACCAACCTCATCCTTTGATGGACTTTTTAATTCCATCAATACGAGTGGCATACCATTGATAAACAATATAATATCCGGGCGCCGATTATTTCCATTCTCAAGAAATGTAAATTGATTTACAACGCAAAAAGAATTATTATCTACCGTTCCATAATCGACCAATCGAACTATAACTGACTGTTCCTCGCCTTTTACCAGAATCTTTACTGTAACGCCATTTTGCAGATAATCCATAAATATTATGTTTTTCTGCAATAAGCTTCCCATATCAAAGTTTTTTAATTTCAATATTGCTTCTTTGACTGCTTCCTCTGGAAGATTCCGATTGATCCGTAACAGACTACCATATAAAACAGCATCTAAAAACGGACTCGTATAATCTCTATCGTAATCCGGCGCATAAATATGCTCATACCCCATGCCTTCAAACAACTCTATTACAGCCTGTTCATATGTGTCTTCCGTAAATAAATTTGACATGTTTAACCCCCTGGTGCTTTCTCCGCAATATCCATAAGTACTTACATTTATTATTTTTCAAAGATTATAGCTTTTACTTTCTTTGCATATCTACTATTATTTTCCTTGCATATTATTTTATAAAAATCCTTTACATCATTATCCTTCAAAATATATGTAACCTGATTATTTTCAAGTGCTATTTTTAATAACTTATTTTTTTGACTCTCCGACCATTCGTCAATGTCTGCCAATTGTTCAATAACAGCGTGTGTATTTGCAAAACTTGTACTGTCTTCCAACCGATCGATTAGTTCTTCCTTTTTTATTTCCTCTTCGCTCTGCCCCTTCAGTTCTTCTGTTTTCTCCGCAATACACTCAAAATGAACTTCTTCCAAAACTTCATTTGATTTTGTTCTATCAATTATTTGTTGGACTAATTTCTCCAATCTGGAATTTTCCGTATAATCTGCCGGTGCATAATATTTTATTCTATTTTCGTCAAGCATTCGAAATACTTTTGATTTATCTTGTGTTTCCGAATTATATACTCCAATTGAATGTCCACCATTTATATTTACAAGCTTCATGCATGGTATATCTGTATCACTATCTCCGATATACACCATATTTCTAAACGGCACACGATATTGATTAGGCTCAAAATATGAATTAACAGCCTGATCATTTATATCAAGGACACCTTTTTCTATTCTAAACAAAAACTGAGTTTTATTTGTATAATTAACAACCTGCGCTGGCCAGACTGCAACACCATCTTCATCAAAATAAAAGGAACTGGCATAGATCTTCTCAAAGTTCTTCGCAACTTCTGTACCCTCAATCATTTCTTTTAATCCTGATGATATTATGTAATGCTCAACCTTTACGCCTTTACTTCTACCATATTTGTTAATCCTATCAAACCATGTGTTAACACCAGGAAATAATTTTACATTACTTCCATCTTTATGTAATGTTTCCTTTGTAAATAAAACCTTTCCTCTTGATTTGCTTGCCATCATATACATATATGCAAGGTTTTGATCCATGTCATTATCAGTTGCCAACTTATTTGATTCTTTCCAAAACTCTGACACTTCATATTCTATTGACTGTATATACCCTTGAGCCTGCATATCATCTGGTGATAAAGTTTTATCAAAATCATAACATATTGCTAATATTGGTTTCTTTTTCATAGAATCATCCTTCCTATAATGTCAAGCCCTAAATCATTGATTTTTCAGGCTTTTCTCTAAA
>CAVKUW010000084.1:16251-22068 GCA_963659815.1 Butyricicoccaceae bacterium | reverse complement strand
ATACCTTATATCGGCAGCTTTGCATATCCATATCTTATGTCATATTTCTGCGATACAAAAGAACTAATTTATGAAAACGTGCGACACTGTTGCACGTTTTCATAAATCTAGCATATTAAATACAGCTATCATTCTTCACAAACTCCATATATAATACCCTCGCACCGGCTGCTTGATCATGTTTCGCCGCTCCAGCTCATACAACACACTGATTGTTGTCGATACACCAAGTCTTGCCTGTGCAATCACATCATCCACATGCATCGGGTCTAAGCTTAGTAGGTCATATATGGTCTGTTCTGCGGTTGTCAGGTTATCTCGTGTTTCACTTTGTTTTTCAGCACTACCAGATGCAGCACCTCTAGTATCATCCATATTCAGGCGTTCCTCTCCCCACAGATCAAGCAGAATATCCTTCGGTCTTGTCACACACATGGCACCCATCTGAATCAGATGGTTTGTGCCCTCACTGAATGCATCCAACACTCTGCCCGGCAGAGCGTACACCTGTTTTCCCTGATCAAGTGCCAGATCTGCTGTAATCAGAGAACCGCTTTTCTTCTTGGCACAGGATACTAAAACACCATCCGACAGTCCGCTTATGATCCGGTTTCTGAATGGGAATTGAAACGCAAGCGGCGGTACATCCAGACAATATTCGGACAGAATCAATCCACGTTCTTCAATCTGCGCAAATAATTCGATATTCTCACGAGGATATGTGACGTTGATGCCACAGCCAAGCACGGCAATCGTATAGCCGCCCGCTTCCAGACAGCCGCGATGTGCCTGTCCGTCGATGCCTCTGGCAAGCCCGCTCACAATCTGGATTCCAGCCTTCGCAAGCTCCCTCGCAAACACGCGGGTTGTCTCCCGGCTATATGTATCTGCATTCCTCGCACCCACAATCGCAACCGATTGATTATAATAATTGATGCTCTCCCGGATTTTGCCACGCGCAAATAAAATCTCCGGTTTATCATAGATATTTTGCAGTTTTTCCGGGTATAGCGCATGTCCCGGATATAAGATCCGGATATTTCGTTCCTTTAATCGTCCGTATAATTCATCCAGATAATTTGTATTTTTGCGAAGCAAAAGCGTCTCATATTCTGCTGGTTCAAATTGCTTTGCCAGTTCTTTTTCAAGTTCCGGTATCGATTGCTCCATAGCCTGCTCTACCGTTCCATACCGTAGGATCAGATAGTATTTTACTTTTAATAATATTTCATGATTTCCATATAGCCAAAGCCTAGCCATCTCACTTCTAGTTTCCATACAGAACCTCCTTTGCAAATACATCCTGATTGCGGTAAAATGCTGCCTCCTGCAAATGCACATTCCTAATCTCTTCGCTGCCAGCCAGATCGGCGATCGTGCGGGCAAGCTTTAAAACACGGTGCATGCCACGCACGGACAATTCCTGTTCTTCAAACAATCGGAGTACCAACTGCTTTCCTTCTTCCGATAACGTGATATATTCCTCCAGATTCCTTCCATCGAGCTGTGAATTAAATAACAGATCCGTTCCGGCAAACCGCTCCCTCTGCATCTGTCTCGCCTGCTCCACGCGAGCCCGGATAGTCTTTGAAGATTCTGTTTTCTGTTTGGAAAAAAGCGCCTCCTGTTTTACCCCTTTCACCTCCATACGAATATCGATCCGGTCGAGCAATGGTCCACTCACTTTACTTTGATAGCGTCGGATCTGCTGTTCGGTACAACAACATTTCCGGAAGTCTGGGTAATTTCCACACGGACATGGGTTCATTGCCGCCACAAACATAAAATCCGCTGGGAATTCATACGATGCCTGTACTCTCGATATCCGAATCTGCCGGTCTTCTAACGGCTGTCGAAGCACTTCTAACACCGGCTTTGAAAACTCTGGAAGCTCATCTAAAAACAACACGCCATAATGGGCAAAGCTCACCTCCCCCGGTGTTGGAACTCTGCCGCCACCGATTAGTGCATATTCAGAAATCGTATGGTGCGGTGCCCGGAAAGGACGTCTGCGGATCAGGCCACTTTCTGCAGGCAGCAGACCACCAACACTGTATATCTTTGTTACCTCCAGACTTTCTTCAAAGCTCATCTGCGGCAGGATTGTCGGCAGGCGTTTCGCAAGCATGGATTTACCGGCACCGGCTGCACCGGTCAGCAGGATATTATGAAACCCAGCCGCTGCAATCTCCATCCCACGTTTCACACTCTCCTGTCCCATCACATCGGCGAAATCACAATCATACAGATCGACAGTCATATTCTCGATGCCAACATTCGATTTTTCAGCCTTCCACGTCCGGTTTCCAAGTATGTATTCCATTGCCTCCTCCAAATTGGACACACCAACCACCGACATACCTTGTACGAGTGCCGCTTCTTTTACATTTTGCCTGGGTACAATACAGCCGGTCACACCAGCTTCTCTAGCACAGATCACCATTGGCAGTACGCCGGAAATCGGCTTGACAGTTCCGTCGAGGCTCAGCTCGCCTAATACAAGTATCTGCTCCATCGGTAACACCGGTGTCATGCCGAGCGCCAGAAGCACCGCTACCGCAATGGATAAATCATATCCGGAACCTTCTTTTCGCATATCTGCTGGGGATAAATTGATCGTGATGCGCTTCGGCGGCAAACGAAAGCCAGAATTTTTAAGCGCAGTCCGCACGCGTTCCGATGCCTCCCTAACAGACGACGACAGATATCCAACCATAGTAAACACAGGCAGACCGTCATTCACATCTGCCTCCACATCAATCATTCGTCCGTCCACACCGTGAACCGCACAGCTTTTTACTTTACTAAACATATATACTCCCTTCGTCTCCGAGGAAGCTGACCAGTCTTATAGTAAAAAAGAAAAGGACATCTGTCAACGAACAAAGTTTGAAACTTTTGTGAACGTGACAAATGTCCTTTTCTTCAATTAAACCAATATATATTATTTCTTTTTCTGTACGCTGTATCCGAACTTTCCAACATAATCTCCAAGCGTAAAATACTGTCCGTGGGAATATGCGATCAGATCTGTCTTGTTCAGATCAAACTTTCCAGTCTCATCCATATATTTCTCATCCGCAAGTACAGCTGTTACCTCAGCTAAGAACATATCGTGGGAACCTAGCTCAATCACCTGTGTAACCTTGCACTCAATATTGACCGGGCTTTCCTCGATGACAGGAACCGACACCGTCTGTGCCTTGCCCTTCGTCAGCTTCATTTCCGCGAATTTGTCTATATCTCTGCCCGATTTCACACCACAATAGTCCATCGCATAGCACAGATCCTTTGTCACTAAATTGATGACAAACTCTCCGTTTTTTGTGAGTAATTCATGTGAATATCTCGACTTTCGTACTGAGATGGATGCCATCGGTGGATCGGAATTGATCGTTCCCGTCCATGCGATCGTGATAATATCATCCATTCCATTTCCATCTCCGGTTGTCACCATAACCGCCGGCACTGGATATAACATATTTCCTGGTTTCCAAACCTGTTTTGCCATTTTTCTGCCTCCTATACTGTTCGCATCTCTTTGATAATTCAGATTACAATCACAATATTATTCCAGCAAACTCCGGATTTCCTGCATCTTATAGTCCATCGCTGTGATCGTATCTGCGCACTTCTTCAATTCCTTCGCAATAATCTCCGGATGCTTCAGATTATCCTTCTTATACTTGAGCTTATGGTCGAGACTCGCCCAGAAATCCATCGCGATTGTCCGGAACTGTACTTCCACCTTCATGTATTTTTTCTCATTGGATAAGAAAATCGGAATCTCCACGATCAGATGCAGACTGCGGTATCCGTTCGGTTTTGGATTCCGTATGTAATCCTTGACACACACAACCCGGATATCATCCTGCTTTGTCAAAAGCTCCGATACGGTATAGATATCCTCCGGAAAGGAACAGATTACGCGCACACCTGCAATATCGGTCAGGTTTTCCTCGATATTCTCGATCGAGATATCAAGTCCTTTTCGTTTCATCTTTTCCACGATGCTGAGTGGTTTCTTCAATCTGCACCGAATCGACTCAAACGGATTTCGATTATACTGCGATGCAAACTCCGTGTTTAACACCTTCAGCTTTGTCTCGATCTCCATCAATGCACACTCATAATGCATCATAGACTCTATAAATGGCTGCATCGTCTGCAACACTTTTTCGGGGTTATCGGAGTTCATCAGAAGCTCCATACTCATATCTGTACTCCCGTTCATATCAAACACCTCTATTCTTATGAATCGTCTTCATAAATAATTCTTTCAATTTCTTCCGATCGTAATCTCTGCCAATCTTATTCAATACTTCATGGCTGACATATCCACCTGCCATCGCAGCATGTCCACCACCGGAACCAATTCCATCCAACGCCTGATATATAAGTTTTCCGGCATCCACATCTTCCCGTTCACTGCGCACAGAAAACTTAATACCATCCGAATTGATTGAATACACAACCGCTACATCCACCACATCCAGCGACAATATAAAATCCGATATAATCGCAACTAAGGAATTCGGACACTCAAACGGAATATAGGTGAATCCAACATAATCGAACACCTCAATATGCTCGATTGCTACACCATATGCCTTCAAATCCTGAAACTCTATCGTGGAATTGTACATACTGTTCAGTTTTTCCGTACTGATATAATCGAACAGATATGCCATCATATCCATATCAAACGCAGTTGTTCCGCGCACAAAATCCGCCGTATCCATCTTGATACCATAAGCAAGTGCAGTCGCTACATCCTCATCCATCGGCACACCGCTTGTCTGAAAATACGACGCAACAATACTGGCACACGCACCTACGATCCGGATATCCTCGTACTTGTAATCTTCTGTCTTCACAAACACCGGATGATGATCGACACACGCCACCTCATTGCCCGGAAGATCTGCCGTATTTGCATTCGGTTTCTGACAATCGACATGCACGATATAGTCCTCTGCCTGCATGTCCGGGATGTCGTCATACGAATAAATCTCTATCCCAAACATATCCATCATTTTTCTTGTATTAAACCGGTCAATACTGCCAACATAACAGATCGTTGATGCAATCCCATAATGTTCAAGATACCGCTTCAGACCAAATGCACTCGATATTGCATCCGGATCCGGGAAATTATGTGTCTGTAAATATACCTTATGTCCTCTCAGAAGTTCAACTAAAGCCTTCTGTTTTTCTTCTGCCACTTGCGACTCCCGTTAACAATCAAAACACAGCAATACATACGCTAATATAAGCATTGCCGTCACTAAAACAAACTCACAAAAACCACTGACAAAATACGAAAGTATCATGCCAATCGCCATAAATAAAATCGAATATCCAAATAACGCCTTCAATGCCGTATCTTCCTCATATTTGTTCTATTACATACTATGAAACAGATAATCCGAAAAGACATAAAAATGCATTAAGCTCTAGTTTTTTTCACTTGCGTGATCAATCGCTTCTTTGATCTCCGGGCTGTCAATATCTACATCCGACTTCTTCCCCATTGCTGTCGCAATCTTATCGACCACCTCCGGGATCATATCAATCACCTTGCTTACTGTGTCACTCTGCTTTACCGGAATCATCTTCGCATGACCATTCTGGATCACGAGTACCGCAGTCGGTGACATCTTGCCTCCCATTCCACCTCCGGCAGAGTTAGAACCACCGTTTTTGCCAAATGCACCGGCAGCTACACCAAAGTTCACATCCACCAACGGTAAAATAATTGTATCTCCTACCTTCGTTGGATCGCCAACAACCGTCTTTGTTGTAAGCAGGGAATCC
>CAVKUW010000084.1:0-16241 GCA_963659815.1 Butyricicoccaceae bacterium | reverse complement strand
GGGAATCCATCCCCTGAAATAAAGAGCCAACTGTCTGATTAAAATCATTTGCCATTTCCTATTACCTCCATTTTCTTATATAATCCTACTGATTCATTACTTTCTTTGCGATCTTGATCGTCCGCCAGATATTTCGGTTCAATACGATTCTTAGCAGATAACCAAGCTGGATTCTGCCTTTCAGCTTCACATCCAGTTCCAATACCTTCTGTTCAAAATCCGGCTGCATCGACAGCCCTTTCTGATATACAAACGGCAGTAAGCTCAGATATCCGGTCAACTGTCCGGTCTTGTATGGCTCATCCATGCCGTAATGCACATAGCCCTTTACCTTTCGCGGCAGTATATGTTTCAACGTCCGCGGAATATATGTTTTCAGATACTCGCGCGTCTTTACCGTACAAGACAGATTCCAGAATTTCTGCAATCGCCGGAGCTTTTTCTTCGCAGTTGCTGTATTTCTCTCAATCTTGTCAGCCACACGTTCTGCGACCTTTCCGGGTGTATGATTTCGGATAAATACCCAAATCTTCTTCAATTTTTCCCACACCTTCTGGCATACAATTATTAATCTGCCAGATCGTTTCTTTTCTTCTTCCGGCAAGTCGTCCGGTTCGTCCAGATCGAAGATCTGCGGTTTCTCATCCGGTTCCGTATCCTCTTCTGTTTTGATATCCCCTTCCGTGTCTTTTCCAATATCCTCTTCCTCATCCGGAAGTGTTATTGTAGGAATCTCTGTAATTGTTTTATCGGTTTTACCGGAGTCTCCGGTTGGTTTCTCCGAAGCCTTTTCTGTGTGTTTCTGTGATTTTTCAGACATCTTACGAACGGCATCATCCGAATCCATATCACTATCTACATCGATATCATCCCACGCGTCGTCGAATCCCTCGTCAGCGAGATGTTCCACCTCACGTTCTGCTTCTTCCGCCTTCTTCTTTCCAAGCCGGAACCAGAGCACACGGATCTCCTGTTCGAATTTATCCTTCTCCCGTTTCTGGTCATACAACACCCGGACACTTAGGATCAAATACCGCACCTTTACTTTTGCCTGCAATGTCTTACCACCCTGATACGAGACATCTGCCTGATACCGGATCGGGCAAAATAAGATCAACAGCACGAGCAGGAGAAGCAATCCTACGATGCCTAGAAGAATACATCCGATTATTTTCAAAATAAGCAACAAAACATGCAGCATATCTTACCTTACTCCTACCTGTGATTTTCCCTTATCCATCAAAAGAAAAAATCTTCTACCTTCCATTCTTCCCCAGTTTCGTCATACATATCCTGTATGATCTGTACAACAAGCTGTTCTGCCGCTTCTTTGCCTCTTGCAAAGCCGACAACACGTATCTGGAAATCGATCTTCCTATACGGCTTCTGTAATAACTGATTATATGGATAAATCTCCAGCAATCCATCCTGCAATAACGGCAACACGATCACATACAGATTCCGGACAGGCTTATGCCGCCTGATCCTTTTCCTGATCCGTGCCTGTTTTCGCTCTGTGAGATTGTATGTATAACATTTATCAGCAAAAATCACGATTACTCCTCTATCATCTCTGAAATCAGCTTATTACATGCCATAAGTTCGCTGTCATCCTTACAATTCTCAATTACATAATCAAAATAATCCCGAATCTCCTGCTGTGTGTTCATGAAGATTGGCATCGCTGCCAGAAGCTTACACATCATACTGCGATAAACCGGTTTCTTCACACCTGCAAACAAGTCGGCAAGCTCCTTTACAAGCGCTTCCTTCTTCGCTGTGATATAAGCATGATCTGCAGTTTCTGCCTTTCCAGATACCTTATCAAGATCAATAAATAAGCTTGTGGAAAGCAGCTTGCTCACCTTGTCCAGACGGTCAAATGCCTCTGTCAATGCAAGCGATTCAATTTGTTCTGCTTTTCCGACGCGAATCTCGTCTAAAACCGCCTCTAAGATCACAATAAATTCATATACACGTTCCTGCACACCTTCAATTGTGAAGA
Source organism: Butyricicoccaceae bacterium (assembly GCA_963659815.1). Taxonomy (GTDB): domain Bacteria; phylum Bacillota; class Clostridia; order Lachnospirales; family Lachnospiraceae; genus Coprococcus_C. Next base: position 14,236 of record CAVKUW010000084.1, on the reverse strand, counting down.
ACTCATCCATCACCTCATCCGGTAACTGGTCGATTGTCTCTGCCTTTACACACGCCTTGATAATGCGGAGCGCTGCCGCATATCCCGGTACATCTTCCTTGTTCTTCTCATACGCTGCATCAATCGTAAGCAGGATCGTATAGACATCATTGATGACTTCCTGCAGCAGCATATATGCAGACACTTCGTTGTTAATAATCGTTGCTGCCTGGTTCAGTCGCTTCGTCAGGTCTTCAAACTCCGGCAGTGTAAGTGCCGCATAATCAGCCTCAGCCAGATCGGTATATACATGATATAAAAATGGATATTCCGTCTCAAAGCCTTTCGGCTTCTTCAAAAGCACGGCACTGCGCAGCATATCGACAAACTCATCCACAGAGGTTATCTCACCCTCCTCGTAGATGTTCAGCGTCGAATTGATAATGTCGTAGAACTTGTTCTTCGTCATACGAACCGGAAGCTGTGCCATCAGAAGCTGTAATTTGCTGTTTATCACAACCGTATCATTCTCCGCAAATACATAGGCAAACATCTTCTCAGAAAGCCCCTTTGCATCGACCGGTGTCACCTCATCGCGCACGGCAGCCTCCACACGGTTTAACACATACTCATAAATCTCATACGCATCCGTATAGGCGGTCAGAATATGCATCTTATATTCTACATTGCTTCGAAACTGTGCGATTGCTTCCATCGAATCTTCATCCACCGCCTCGCGCTGAACCAGATGACGGTCTAACAAGCCTGTCAGAAGTGCAAAATATTTGCAGACGTCCATGTTCTTATCGTCCTGCTCATCGCACACTTCCTTCATCGTATAATAGTTCATACTTCCCTTTACGGTTGCATAACAGTTATACTGTCTGTTCAGCAGTTCTGCATATTCTGGAAGCTTCTTGTCCAAGTCTTTGTCTCTCTGTATATCTGTCACTAATTTCTTACATGTTGCTATCATCGTTTTAAGTCTCCTTTTATCGGTATTACATATTCAGGATACTGGCTCCTACTTCACGTGTTCATGCGTAAATAAATGCTCATTGCAATACTCATAATTTCCATTACATTTTGAGCAGAAACGGAATTCCAGATTATCTCCATCCCGCTCCGTTCTTCCACAGATTGCACATTTGTGCTTCGTGATGTTCGATGGATATCCCATCTGCTGTGCCTTATGACGCCGGTCTGCCTCTCCATTTACCTGGCGGGACAGATTCTCCACACGCCGATCGTAATACCGTTTCCTTCGTTTCGCTGCCGCCTTGCTGTTCGAGTTCCGCATGCCAACACCCCGTCCCATGATCAGGTAAAAGATGAAGAAATTCACCAGATACGCAATGATGGAACCACGGTTCAACGCGGTTGTCCGCATAAACTCAAATGCCATCAGCCCCATATCAATGACCGCAATCCAGACCGCGCGAATCGGAATGAAGAACATAAACAGCACACGCGCATCCGAATACATCAGTGCAAACGCTAAGAATAATCCATAATCGAAAAAATACATCGCATAGATTCCAATATCAAGCATGCCCAGAATCGAACCGGATGCATAAAAATAAATACTGATGCCAAGCATAATCACTGTATTCCAGAACCATGCACCAAATATATACAGGTTAAACATGAACGTTCCCATCGCCTGTTCGATCTGCTGTCCAAACAGAATCAATATAAAGATCATCAGTATTCCAACAAAATTCAGATCTCCCGGTGGTGAAAATACCCATGTGAACAATCTCCAGAACTGATGTTGCTCCATGATTGCATACGGTGAAAAAACAAGCTTGTATGCAAATGTCGGAACAAACGCCCACAAAACATAAGAAATTGCCATCACAACCGCAATCTTGATTGGGAGATTTCGAATTGCAAATTTACCAATTTTTTTCTCTAACCTCGCAAAAAAACTCAAATTAAATTTTCCTCACTTTCACTTTGCATATCAATTCGATATTATACCCTATCTACATAAAAAAAGCAATCGCCACGCGCGGATTCTCCGTGTGTGGCAATCACTTTTCCCATACATTTCTATCCTGTTTTCGCCAATCCGTTTCTAAGACTGGTTTTCTTTCTCCGGCGGGATGCGGATGATCGTTCCAAGCGGCACCCGCAGATCGTAAAGTTCCCGGTTATACTGCATCAGATCTGCTATATCGGTATCAAATTCTTTCACTAAACTTCCAAGTGTCTCTCCGACCTTCGCCGTATAATAGCGGCGCTCCTCTTCCTCGTACACCTCCGTTGGAATACAGATCTCATCTCCCGGCTGCAGATTGTAGACATTGACATATGGATTCTCTTTCAGGATATCAATCAGACGGACGCCATACAATTTTGATAATTTGTATAGCGTATCCCCGGCAACGACTTTGTGTATCGTTCCCTTGCATTCATGCTCCATACCGCAAATCTCCATACTCATTTCTGATTATTTTATTCTTAATAGGTAAAAATGTTCATAATTTTCCTGTTGAAATTCACGATTCTTTCCTATATAATGTCAAATGTCGAAAATTGCAAGAATGTAAATAGTGAAAATAGTAAAAAGAGGTAAGCATTTCATGAAGAGATTAGGAATCGATATTGGATCAACAACTGTGAAAGTTGCTGTGATCGACGAAGAACATAACATATTATTTTCAGAATACAAGCGTCACTTTGCGAATATCAAAGAGACCTTAAAAGAACTTGTAGAGCACGCCAGCAAAGAGCTTGGAAATGTAGAGGTTGCTCCTACGATTACCGGTTCCGGTGGACTTGCACTGGCACAGGTCATCGGTATTCCATTTGAGCAGGAGGTTGTCTGTGTATCAGAGGCATTGACCGACTATGCCCCACAGACAGATGTTGCGATCGAGCTTGGCGGTGAGGATGCCAAGATCATTTATTTTTCAAACGGTGTGGAACAGCGTATGAACGGTGTATGTGCCGGTGGTACGGGTTCCTTTATCGACCAGATGGCATCGCTGCTCCAGACAGATGCTTCCGGGCTGAATACATATGCGAAGGGCTATGACACGATCTATCCGATTGCCGCACGTTGTGGTGTATTCGCGAAGACCGATATCCAGCCGCTCATCAACGAAGGTGCAACGAAGCCAAACCTTGCAGCTTCTATCTTTCAGGCGGTTGTCAACCAGACGATCAGTGGTCTTGCCTGCGGTAAGCCAATCAAAGGAAATGTTGCATTTTTAGGTGGTCCTCTCCACTTCCTTGACCAGCTCAAGGAAGCGTTTGTACGGACACTGAATCTGACACCGGAGCATATCATCGCGCCGGGACATTCGCATCTGTTCGCGGCTGTCGGTGCAGCACTTCAGGCAAAGGAAGAGACACACTATACATTGGATGAGATCAGCGGAAAGCTCACAGCCGATCTTAAGATTGCTGTGGATGTCGATCGTCTCCCACCGCTTTTTGCATCACAGGAAGACTACGACGCTTTCATCAAAAAGCAGGAGAAAAATAAAGTATTACGTTCCGACCTTGCCACCTACAAGGGAAAATGCTTCCTTGGTGTCGACGCCGGTTCTACAACCACCAAGGTTGCACTTGTTGCGGAAGACGGCAGTCTGCTCTATGATTTTTACAGCAGCAACGATGGCAGTCCGCTTCGTACAACCCTGCGCGCCATGAAGGATATCTATACCAGGCTCCCAGAGGGCGTGGAGATTGTAGCCGGCTGCTCTACCGGATATGGAGAAGCCTTAATTAAGTCTGCCCTCATGCTTGACTATGGCGAGGTAGAAACGATCGCCCACTACACTGCCGCTGCATTCTTTGATCCAGATGTGGACTGTATCTTGGATATCGGTGGTCAGGATATGAAATGTATCAAGATCAAAAACGAAGTTGTCGACAATGTCATGCTGAACGAGGCATGTTCCTCCGGCTGTGGCTCTTTCATCGAGACATTTGCCAAGTCGTTGAATTATGATGTGAAGGATTTCGCGAAGATCGCGCTTTTCGCAGAAAGTCCGATCGACCTCGGAAGCCGTTGTACAGTATTTATGAATTCCAAGGTAAAGCAGGCACAGAAGGAAGGCGCAAGCGTTGCTGACATCTCTGCCGGTCTTGCTTATTCCGTTATTAAGAACGCCCTTTTGAAGGTAATCAAGCTGACTGATCCGAAGTCACTTGGCAAGAATATCGTCGTACAGGGTGGAACCTTCTATAACGATGCAGTTCTTCGAAGCTTCGAGCTTATCTCTGGCAGAGAAGCCATCCGTCCGGATATCGCCGGTATCATGGGTGCTTTCGGTGCTGCCCTGATTGCCAGAGACCGTTACGAGGAAGGCGATCAGACTTCTATGCTCTCCAAGGAGGCAATGGAAGCTCTGACCTACGAGACAAAGATGGCGCGTTGTAAGGGATGTACAAATAACTGTCTCCTGACGATCAACCGTTTCACAGGTGGCAGACAGTTCATCACAGGTAACCGTTGTGAGCGTGGTCTTGGATTAAAGAAGAACCAGCACAACATGCCAAACTTATTTGAATACAAATTCAACCGGTTGTTCTCCTATGAACCGCTGACCGAAAGCGAGGCTTATCGTGGTGTCATCGGTATTCCACGTGTACTGAACATGTATGAGAACTATCCGTTCTGGTTTACATTCCTGACCAAGCTTGGCTACCGGGTACTGCTCTCTCCGAAGTCATCGAGAGACATCTATACCCTCGGTATCGAGTCTATTCCAAGTGAGTCAGAATGTTATCCGGCAAAGATCTCACATGGTCATGTTATGTGGCTCTTAAAGCAGGGAATCAAGACGATCTTCTATCCTTGTATTCCTTACGAGCGTAACGAGACACCGGATGCAAACAACCACTACAACTGCCCGATCGTAACAAGCTACGCGGAAAATATCAAGAACAATATGGAAGAGGTTTCCGCACCGAATGTCACTTACATCCGTCCATTCCTCGCCCTCGATAACAAGGAGGCGTTGAAGGATCGTCTGCTGCGTGAATTCTCGAAATATACAAATGTTACAAAGGAAGAAATAAACGAAGCAGTTGAGGCTGCCTACGCAGAAGCCGATGCAGTCAAAGCAGACATCCAGAAAAAGGGTGAAGAGACAATCGCCTATCTGGAGAAGACCGATAAGCTCGGTATCGTGCTCGCCGGTCGTCCGTATCATCTCGATCCGGAGATTAACCACGGTCTTCCGGAGCTGATCAACTCCTACGATATCGCGGTACTTACCGAGGATTCTGTCTCACACCTTGCCGAGGTAGAACGTCCTTTGATCGTATCCGACCAGTGGATGTATCACTCCCGTCTGTACAAGGCTGCAAACTACGTCAAATCCAGCAAGAATCTGGAGCTGATCCAGTTGAACTCGTTCGGCTGTGGTCTGGATGCCGTTACGACCGACTGTGTCAACGATATCCTGACAAACTCCGGTAAGATTTACACCGTATTAAAGATTGATGAGGTCAGCAACTTAGGTGCGGCACGTATCCGTATCCGTTCGCTGATCAGTGCAGTCAATGTCAGAAGAAAGCATAACTTCACACCATGTCCGATGCCAAGCAATTACAACCGTATTGAATTTACAACGGACATGAAGGATTATACCGTGTTGGTTCCACAGCTCTCTCCAATCCATTTCAATGTATTGGCACCGGCTATGCGGCATATGGGATTAAATATTGAGATTCTTCCGGATGCAAATAAGGAAGTTATTGATACCGGACTGAAATATGTAAATAACGATGCATGTTATCCATCTGTAATCGTTGTCGGTCAGATGATGCATGCGATATTATCCGGTAAATACGATATTAACAAATTAGCACTTGTCATGACACAGACCGGTGGTGGCTGTCGTGCAACGAACTACGTCGGTTTTATCCGCCGTGCACTTGCCAAGGCCGGCTATCCGCAGATTCCGGTTATCGCCCTCTCTGTACAGGGCTTTGAGAATAACTCCGGTTTCGTATGGAATATGAAAACAGTCAAATGCGCGATGCAGGCACTTGCAATTGGCGATCTGTTTATGCGGGTTGTCTACCATACACGTCCATACGAGAAAGTCAAAGGCTCTGTCAACAAGCTGCACCGCAAATGGGAGCATGCGGCTATCCGTTGTATGGAGAATAATGGTCGTGGCTTTAACAAACTGGTACATGATATCGTCAAAGACTTCGACAACATTCCTTTGAACGAGGATGTGAAGAAGCCACGTGTTGGTATCGTTGGAGAGATTCTTGTTAAGTTCCTTCCATCTGCCAACAACCACTTAGTAGAGCTTCTGGAGGCAGAAGGTGCCGAAGCAGTTATGCCTGACTTCCTTGACTTCTTCCAGTACTGCTTCTACAACAACAATTACAAATATCAATATCTTGGCAAGACAAAGAAGTCTGCACGAAATGCAAACATTGGCATCGCAGCACTCGAAGCACTGCGCCACCCGGTAGTCAGTGCCTTGAAGAAGAGTAAGCGGTTCCATCCACCAGTGCACATCAAGACGCTGGCAGAATATGCCCGTCCGATTGTATCCATTGGTAATCAGACCGGCGAAGGCTGGTTCTTGACCGGTGAGATGGTCGAGCTGATCAAGAGCGGTGCCAGCAACATCGTATGCTGCCAGCCATTTGCCTGTCTTCCAAACCACATTGTCGGTAAGGGTGTTATCAAATCCCTGCGTCATGCTTATCCGGATGCCAACATCGTCGCAATCGACTATGATCCGGGTGCTTCTGAAGTCAATCAGGTAAACCGTATCAAGCTGATGCTTGCAACGGCAAGAAAGAACATGGAAGAAAACGATAACAAATAAAACACCAAAAAAAGAAACGGTTTTCAAATTGAAAATCGTTTCTTTTTTATTGCTGTTAAAGTTCTGCACACTTGTAATCGAATATAATCAGGAATCCAACAGGAAATCCGCTAAGATCACATTGCTGACATCAATCCCGGCATCCGTCAGATAAATCCGGTCACCTTCGCTTGCCATGAAGCCTTCTCCGATATATTTATTCAGGACGCTTCCATATACCTCATAGATATCTTTATTGAATCGATCCTTGAAGTCCTCCCGGCTCACGCCACAAGTCATCCGCAGACCAAGGAACATAAATTCCTCCATCCGCGCATCTATGTAGATATTCGTCACATTCTCACGCAATGTCCGCGTCGTATCGTTATACAGAAGCTCCATATTATCTGTCTCTACAAACTTGTCAGACAGGTTTTCCATCAGCTCGATATATTTGAAGATATCGCGCATGTTGTTGAACCGTTTCCCCTGAAAATACGAGGATGCGCCGATACCAAAACCGATATATTCGCCCCCTGTCCAGTAAACCATGTTATGCTTGCACTCAAATCCCGGCTTTGCATAATTAGAAAACTCGTAACGGTCATACCCGTGTGCCGCCAGAAGCTGCTTCGTAATCTCATACATCCGGCGATCGACCATCTCCGGTGGCAATTCACTTAAGATCTGCGGATCTTTTGCAAACGGTGTGCCCTCCTCGATACTCAAGGAATATGCAGATATATGCTCTGGTCCAAACTCAATTACACGGGACAACGTATCGACATAGGTATGAATCGTCTGCCCCGGAAGCCCGGACATAATATCAATGTTAATATTCTGGAATCCCGCACGTCTCGCCGCATTATAGCTTGCCACAAACTGGTCAAAATTATGAATTCTTCCCAGTTTCTTTAACATATCATCATCACAGGACTGTAACCCGATGCTGATTCGGTTAATACCTGCCGCCTTATAGCCATTTAACTTCTGATGGCGCAGCGTTCCCGGGTTCGCCTCGATCGTCACCTCGGCATTCTTCTCCACATGGAAATACCGACGGATAAATGCCATGATATTTGTAATCAAAGATTCATCTAACAGGGATGGTGTTCCACCCCCGATAAAGATACTGCGCACCCCGTAGTCTGCAACGATTGGCGCATACATCTTGATCTCCTGACACAGGCAATCAACATAGCGAAGCATCGTTCCGTAGCTTTCCCCATCAAACGACAGGAAATCACAGTATTTGCATTTTACGACGCAAAATGGTATATGAACATATAAGCTCACATATTTTTTCATTCGTTATCCTACTCCTCATCTAACTTCAGTACACTCATAAACGCCTTCTGTGGAATCTCTACATTTCCGACCTGACGCATACGCTTCTTTCCTTCCTTCTGCTTCTCCAAAAGCTTTCTCTTACGCGAGATATCACCACCGTAGCACTTTGCAAGCACATCCTTACGCATCGCCTTGACCGTCTCTCTGGCAATAACCTTGGAACCGATGGCTGCCTGAATCGGAATCTCGAAGAGCTGTCTTGGAATCTCCTCTTTTAACTTCTCACACATCTTTCTGCCACGCTCATAAGCAGTATCCTTGTGCAGGATAAAGGAAAGTGCATCGACTTCTTCTTTGTTGATCAGGATATCCAGCTTGACAAGATCGGAACGGACATAGCCCTTCATCTCATAGTCAAATGATGCATATCCGCGCGATCTGGACTTTAACGCATCAAAGAAATCGTAGATGATCTCATTCAGTGGCAGATCGTATTTTAAGAGCGCACGTGTCGTCTCCATATATTCCATACTCTTGTAGACACCGCGTCGTTCCTGACAAAGCTGCATGATCGCACCGACATATTCTGTTGTCACCATGATCTCTGCACTGACAAATGGTTCCTCCATATATTCAATCGTTGAAGGATCCGGCAGGTTCGATGGATTCGTCAGCTCCATTACCTCACCGTCTGTCTTATGCACACGATAGATAACGCCCGGTGCTGTTGTCACCAGATCCAGATTGTATTCGCGCTCTAAACGCTCCTGAATGATCTCCAAATGCAGCAAACCAAGGAATCCACAACGGAACCCAAAGCCAAGTGCAATGGAAGTCTCCGGCTCATAGCTTAACGATGCATCGTTTAACTGCAGCTTCTCCAAAGCATCTCTCAAATCCGGATATTTCGCACCATCCGCCGGATACAATCCACAGTAAACCATCGGATTTACCTTCTTGTAACCCGGAAGTGCCTCTGCACATGGGTTGTCCGCATCCGTGACGGTATCACCAACCGTCGTATCCTTTACATTCTTCAGGCTGGCAGTAATATAACCAACCATACCGGCAGAAAGCTCATCACATGGGATAAACTGTCCGGCTCCAAAAATTCCGACCTGTACAACCTCTGCTTCCGCTTCCGTCGCCATCATACGGATATTCGTTCCCTTTTTCACTGTACCGTCAAATACACGGCAGAAAATGATAACACCCTTGTAGGCATCATATAAGCTGTCAAAGATCAGCGCCTTTAACGGTGCATCTGCATCGCCTTCCGGTGCCGGTATTTTGGTCACGATCTGCTCTAAAACTTCCTCAATATTCGTACCATTTTTCGCTGAGATCCGCGGAGCATCGTGTGCCTCGATTCCGATCACATCCTCAATCTCCGCTACAACACGATCCGGATCTGCGGATGGCAGGTCAATTTTATTGATGACCGGCATGATCTCCAGATTATGATCCACTGCCAAATAACAGTTTGCCAGTGTCTGTGCTTCAATTCCCTGCGCCGCATCGACGATCAGGATCGCACCTTCACAGGCTGCCAGACTCCGGGATACCTCATAGTTAAAGTCCACGTGTCCCGGTGTATCGATCAGATTGAAGATATACTCCTCTCCATCCTCTGCCTTGTAGACAATACGCACAGCCTGTGCCTTGATCGTAATGCCTCGTTCCCGCTCAAGATCCATATTGTCTAACACCTGATTCTGCATCTCACGGCTTGTGAGTAGTCCGGTCTTCTCAATGATCCGGTCCGCCAATGTTGATTTGCCATGATCAATATGTGCAATGATACAGAAATTTCGTATTTTACTTTTATCCAAATGTGCCATATACTTTTACAACCTCATAATTTCCGATTTCCTGTCACCAAAAACGCATGATGACCCGCGTATATCAGTACGCTCTTAGTTGTCAAAAGTATACCACACTTTCCTACTCTTGTGCAATCAGCACTTTATAGAGAATTGCGCCAAGTGGCACCATTGCGTTTTTCGCCTCAGCAACCGTATTGGTCTGTGCCCCGACTTCAATCAGGGATGAACGAGGCATTTTATTTAAGTTAAAACAGTACCCCCGCACATAGATGCGACGCATCAGATCCCCATACAATTCTTTTCCTGCCAGATGCATCTGCAGACTGAATGCCAGATTCTCCTGCCGGTACGGATTATACAGATAATCAATCTCCCCATTTTCGTTTGTCCGGCTCATGCCATTTAAAAACATGATCTGCGCAGTGGGCACACCATCGATGTCCCGTACAAGCCGCACATCCTCCCGGACGCCATCCCGGTGAATATCCAATACTACCTCAATCGACGGATACTGTTGCAGGATCGCATCTATACCATCACTTGCATAATCATACGCCAGGCTTCGATCCTCTACGCCATCCACCACATCATAGACAGTACGGTCATGATAAACCGGAATGCCATAATCTTCCTCCAGAATGCGTGTAAGCTCATCCCCCAGTCCGATCACAGTATCCTCGATCACACCCGGACGGCTGTCCGCAAACGTTTCACTGCCATGTGTATGATAAATCAGGACTTTATACTCCCCCGAAGCGGGATCAATATGCAGATCCTTTGATAACAGCGTATCCGCAGCCAGCTCCTCCGCGGTAACATTCGTAGAACTATCGATTGTATAACAGTTTCCGACCAGAAAATCATAATTATTTAACTGTTCCATCGAATATGTAATACCCGCTGGGATGGAAAGCGGCTGCACCATAGTTTCTGCAGTCTCCGCATCTCCATCGGAAGCGACTGCCACCGCTTCGGTCGTCGTTTCCGTTTCTTCGCTTCCGGTCTCACACGAAAAAGCCGTCTCGGTATCCATGCCGGTCGAAACGGCGACCTTATCCCACCGGTTCCCAGTTGTATCCGTCTCCAGATCTACAAGCACCGGAACAAAGAAATCCCGCAGCTTCGAGTCTGTCGTTTCCATATGCAGGACAGGCGCCACAGTCTCTTGGAAGAACGCCTGTGCCTGACCGGATAGCATTGTAACATCCAGCCGTACCAGTACACCCAGACATAATGCACCGACCAGACAAGTCAATATAATTTTCACCCAATTTCTCTCCATACCTTAAATATATGCAGAGCCACCGGTATTATGTTAGAAAACGGTTGATTGCCTCTGAGATTGTGAAGCTGACACGACCGATCAGTTCGTCAATGTTTTTCGGTGTTACAAACATGGAGGATACCGTCGGCGTCTGGATAAATTCAACAATTTCTTTCTCATATTGCCGAAGGACCGATACCGGTAATTTTTCCAGCAATCCCTCCATCGCATGACTGATCATTGCTGGCATGGAAATCACAGTCGGTACACCAACCGCAATCACGGGAACCCCCAGCGTCTCTTCATTCAATGATAATCTGCGGTTTCCAACACCAGCCCCCGGTGTAATTCCAGTATCACACACCTGTATCGTTGTATTTAACCGTTCTGCCTCTCTTGCCGCAAGCGCATCGATACAGATCACAACATCTGGATTGATCTCCCTGCACAGGGATTGTATGATCGTGCTTGTCTCAATTCCCGTCTGCGCCATAACACCGGGACAAAGTGCAGAGATTTCCATGGAATGTTCCACAACGCCCTCCCGCAGCAGATGTCTTGTAATATACAGATGATCGACGACACTTGGTCCGAGTGCATCCGGCGTGATATTCCGATTTCCAAGACCGATCACGAAAATATGGTCTGCCCCATGAAACAATTCTTTTAGGACATCATGCAGTGCCAGTACAAATGGCATATGGATATTCTCGTCCTCCGAGCAAAGCCTTGGACTTTCTAGGGTAATGTAATTTCCAATCGGTTTTCCGAGAACCTCAGCACCGGTCTGATCCAGCACACGGATGTGTGTTTTCGTTAAACCATATTCGGTATCCTCATATGTTTCTACCCGAACACCTGCAATATCATTTTTCTCAGATATATCTTCCTTTAACTCTAATGCAAGATCGGTTCGCACATAATTTTCCAGCATAAAAAATACTACTCCTTTTTCGGAGTAGTATTTCCTTTTTTTCTGATTTTATGTAATTACTGTGGCACCGCACCACCGACATACGCCGGCTGACTGGATGCGCCCGGTGCACCAGTTCCTTTCGCTCTTAATACAATCTGGATTGCCTCTAAGCGCTTTGCATGTCCGGTTGTTCCTGCCGGATCGCCATTTTTCGCCCAGCCCATCCAGCCGTATGTCTGGCAATGTACACGGTAATACACATCATATTTCTCTGCCAGTGCTCCGGTCAGCTTGATCTGGATTGCCTCCAGACGCTTTGCCTGTCCAATCGAGCCTGCCTGTGCGCCATTCTGACGCCAGCCCTGCCATCCATAGGTCTGTCCATGCACACGATATACAACATTACCAGACGTTTCTGTCAGGTTCGTAATAGAAATTGATTCCAGACGTTTTGCCTGTCCGGTTGTACCACCAATCGTACCATCAAAGACTGTACCAGTCCATCCATAGGTCTGCACATGTGTGTTATATCCAATCAGCGGAGACACATACACCTTTGACGTATTGCCCGGTGCCATGCCGCCTTTTTCAACAAGCTTGATCTGGATTGCTTCGAGTCGTTTCGCATAATTCGTCGAACCTGCAGTCTGTCCGTTCTTCGCCCAGTCTAACCAGCCATAGGTCTGGCACTGCACACGGTAATAGACATCGTATTGCTCTGCCAGTTGTCCCGTCAACCGAATCCGAATTGCCTCTAATCGCTTTGCAAGCCCTGTCAGACCTGCAATATCGCCATCCATCGTCCAGTCCATCCATCCGAATGACTGACAATGTACCTGATACTCGACGCTTCCCTCGATGCCGGTATTGTTCCGAATCTTGATTGCCTCAAGCCGTTTTGCCTGTCCAACCGTACCACTGATACCACCATCATACGTTTCCTCTTTTTCCCAGCCATATGTCTGAATATGTGTTGCATAGACGATCTTTGCATCTGCTGGAGCAGTCTCCCCGGTTGGTACCGGAATGTTAATCTTCGAAGAGAAGCTTCCATCGGTTGAATAATAGAAGTTCATATCAACACGGCCTTCGATGCCCGGAACCGTTCCAGAACTTGTATACTGCCAGTATGAATATGCGCCTGTATAAGTCGCACTTGAATTATACTGTGCCAGCCAGATTGGATATCTGCTGGCAATCGTAGATGCATTCATATCGTTGGTAAGCATTGACTTGTTTGCATACACCATTGGTGTATAGCCTCTTGTTGCCACGTAGCTGCAGAATGCCAGGCAGACATTCGTCGCCTGTTCCCTTGTCAGATTTGCCGTTTTCACTCTGCCTCCAGTCGGAGAATCACTGGCATACTCAAAGTCCATCGCAATCGGAAGGTCGATTGAGATGCCATATGTATGAAGATAGTTGATCGTATACTGTGCTTCCTCTGCAGCTTCCTTCTCTGTGATCGCCTGCGAGAAGAAATAAACGCCGACCTTGATGCCTGCCGCCTTCGCACCCTTCAGGTTCTCCAGTGCACGGGAATCATGGTATAAGGTTCCTGCTGAACCCCAGCCTCGTCCACCGACCTTGATAAATGCAAAATCAATCCCGGAGGCTTTAACTGCATTCCAGTCAATCTGTTTGTTCCAGGTAGATACATCAATACCATTATAAATATGACAGTTTTTAAACTGCTTTGCATGTGTATAGCCTTCTCCATATGCTTCCGATGTAATCGAAAATGCCATCGTGAAGAACAAAATACACGTCAGTATCCATGCCGTTACTTTGTTGAATTTCTTACGTAACTTCATAAAAGCACAACTCCTTTATCGTTTTTTTGCTTTCATCTATCAAAAATACAACCTTATATTAGCACATCCGCACCGGGTTGTCTACCGCATACGCAATCGCCTGTACGCACTGCTCCATCGTCTTCCCATCACATGGAATCGTGAGCTGCGCATATTTCTCATAATATGGTTTGCGCTCTGCATATAGATCTGCCAGTGTCTTTCCCGGCTTCATTGCGATACCACGCGTCGAAATATTATTCACACGGCGGATAATCTCCTCACAGCTTACATCGAGATACACGATCAGTCCCTGTTCGCCTAAATGCTTCATCGCTTCTTCCGAGAAAATCGCACTGCCACCAGTCGCAATC
>CAVKUW010000083.1:0-6675 GCA_963659815.1 Butyricicoccaceae bacterium | reverse complement strand
ACAATTATCTGCCAGACAAAAATACAACCGGGAGAATCACCTGCTCAAATCAAAAAATGAGTATCTTTCGGGCATCAAAAAGGGCGAAACATTTACCCCTGTTCTCACGGTCGTTGTATACTTAGGAAAAGAAACTTGGGATGCTCCCGAAACGCTTCATGATATGCTGGATTTAGAAGGTGTTCCAGATATACTGCGCAAACGGATTCCAGACTATCAGATAACACTGCTTCAACCAGAAAGCGTTACAAGCAAGCAGCTTACACGTATGAAATCACCTCTCCGGCATATACTTGGGGTAATCAAGGCATCGGCAAACTGGCAGGATATGAACAACTACGTTAACCAAAATAAAAACGACCTGTCGCATCTGGATTCACTAACGGCAGGCATCATAAGTGAGGCATGTAACATGAATATACCAAAACAGGAATTAGAACAGGAGGATGTAAATATGTGTAACGCATTAGTTGAAATGAAAGCAATTGCAAGATCAGAAGGAGAACTCATAGGTAAGATTCTTGCTTATCTTGAAGTTGGTAAATCCGATGCATGGATCATCGATCATCTCCAGATTACGCAAGAGAAATTAGACGAGATTCGCAATAATCAGTAAGCCAAAAGGAGGGTGTTCGTCAAACCGAACGCCCTCCTTTTATTTACATGATTTACCGGGAGTAAGCACTCTCGACAGCCCTGCCAGAAATACCTTCTCTGCGACCACACTGATCACCACAATGATTACCGTCCACGCGAGCAGATCGTCGGTATCAAGGTAGATTTTCGCCGTATAAAGCATCTTGCCAATCGAGCCATTCGGCACGCCGATGATCTCTGCCGCAATGCCTGCCTTCCATGCCATACCGGTTGTCACACGGCAGGCAGAAAGAAGAAACGGACGGAGCTTCGGCAGCTCGATATAGCGGAAGCGTTTGCGCCATGGCAGCTGAAAGACTGTTGCGACCTCCTGCATCTCCCGGTTTTCTGCACGGAGTCCCTCTAAGACATTCTGATATATGATCGGAATTACGATCAGGAACGATATGAACACCGACAGGTTCCGGGCGGACAGCCAGATCAGGCAGATCACGACGAACGATGCCACCGGCACACTTTTGATCGTCGCCATCCACGGCCACAGCAGCGTCTCTACAACCGGGTGTTTCGCCGCCAGATAAGCAAGCAGGCAGCCCAGAATTAAACCAAGCAAAAAACCGCCTGCAATATGGTAAAACGAAAACCATATCGCACGCGCAAAGCCCTCCACCTGCCAGATCGTGCAAAGCCGTCTTGCAACTGCAACCGGTGTCACAAGCAGGATCCGCTGGTGGATGAGAAGTGCTGCAATTTCCCAAAAAGTGAGTGCAAGCAACGCTGCACCCACTTTCTTTAATACTTCTTTATAGTTCATATTTACAGTCCATAATAAAAATCATCGGCTGGGAGTGTACCGCCAACTGCCTGTGGATTCTCGTCAAACAGAATCTGCAGATATCCACTTACACTGTCCTTCATTTCCTGTCCCTTCAGGAACGTGATATGGCATTTTGGAATCGCCTTTTCTGCAAGCGGCGCCTTTGCCACGATGCCATATCCTGCGATCAGCTCTGCCGCATCGGCTGCATTGTCATTTGTGTAAGCAACGGAAGCCTCATACTCTGAAAGGAACGTCTCGACCGCCTGTGGATGCTCCTTCACGAAATCTGTCCGGGCAACAACCACACCAGTCACGATATCACAATCCTCGATCTCTGCCCATGCATCATTTAAGTCGATTGCGACGCGCAAGCCATCAACCTGTCCCATTGCGGCTGTCGCAAATGGCTGTGGTAACATAGCGATTGCTTCAGAATCATTCGCAATATAAGACAGTGCTTCGGTTGTATCTGCACACCACTGGATCGTAAGACCGCTATCCGGATCAATGCCGTTTTCCTTCAGGATATGACGCAATGTGTACTCTGGTGTTGCACCCTGACCGGTTGCATATAACTTCTTGCCTGCCAGATCCTTCATGCTCTGTACGCTGTCCCCGCGCTCCACGATGTTCAGGACTCCCAGTGTGTTGACTGCGAGGATCTGCACGCCACCATTCGTATTGTTATAGATCACAGAAGCCAGATTCGATGGCACTGCTGCAATGTCAATGTCACCCTTTGTAAGCGGTGCCACAAATGTAGCTGGATCGGTGGACAGATCTGCGAACTCATATGTGCCCTTTGCAGTCCCATCTTCAGCATCCTTCATCAGCTTGACCATACCCATTGCGGTCGGACCGGACATCGCACCGACACGAACTGTCACATTGTCCGTTTCCTCTTTCTTGCCACACCCTGCCAAAAGTGCGCAGAACATAGAAAGAGCCAGCAACAAAGCAAATACTTTCTTCACTGCCGGTCTCTTCTTTACATTTCGTCTCATCTCGTTCATAGATTTGCTCTCCTTTAATTAGTTAAATATGTATTAGATCTTAGCTGTGTTGCATTTCGCAGTCACACCATCAATCATCCCTAATTTGCCGGAAAGCGCACTGGTACACGACATCGGCGCATCCATAACGACGGATATGATAGAGACACCCTTCTTCTCATACGGAAGTCCCATACGACCAATGATATAGTCTGCATATTCATGCAGAACCGCATTCACCTTCGCCGCCTGTTCTCTCTCATATACGATAATGCTGATTACGGAAATTCGCTTATCCATAGTACCCTCTTTTATTACTCGCCTTTCCACGCGGGACGAACCCTTGTGCGTCAGAACGAAATGAAACAACTTTAATCTTCTTCAATATGCTCGCAACCCTGTGCGATAATTGTGCGGACATGTTCATCCGCCAGAGAATAGAAAATAGATTTTCCTTCTCTTCGGTTCTTCACCAGTTTATTCTGCTTCAAGATACGAAGCTGATGTGAGATCGCGGACTGTGTCATGCCAAGCGCTTCCGCCAGATCACACACGCACACCTCTGCCTCAAATAATACGAACAAAATCCGTATTCTCGTTGAATCGCCGAACACCTTGAAGAGCTCTGCCAGATCATACAACTCTGTCTCACTTGGCAGCTTCTCATTCACAATCTTCAGCAGATCCTTGTGTACCTCGTGACTCTCACAACATTCAATCATTTTCTGTGTCTGTGCCATAGTATCCTCATTTCACACTAAAGTTTCTTTACAAACAATGTACGGATCGCATTTAACACTGCCAGTATCATAACTCCGACATCTGCAAAAATGGCAAACCACATATTTGCAATACCAAGTGCGCCGAGTACCAGACAGATTACTTTAATACCAATCGCGAAATAAATATTCTCATATACGATACGGATACATTTTCTTGAGATCCGGATCGCCTTCGAGATCTTCAGTGGATCGTCGTCCATCAATACGATGTCGGCAGCTTCGATCGCTGCGTCGGAACCAAGTGCGCCCATCGCAATACCGATATCCGCACGCGAGAGAACCGGTGCGTCGTTGATGCCATCACCCACAAATGCAAGTTTATCCTTTTCCGACTTTTTCGTCAAGAGTTCTTCGACCTTTTCTACCTTATCGCCCGGAAGCAGCTCACTGCATACCTCGTCGATTCCAAGCTGTGCGGCTACACGATCTGCCACATTCTTAGCATCACCGGTCAGCATAACGGTCTTCTCAATACCGGATTTCTTCAGTGCGGAGATTGCCTCTGCCGCATGCTCCTTGATGACATCGGAGATCAGGATATGTCCGGCGTATTTTCCATCAATCGCTACATGCACGATCGTTCCAACATGGCTGCAGTCGTGATACTCGATACCAAGCTTTTTCATAAGCTTTGCATTTCCGGCTGCAACAACCTTTCCATCCACCTTTGCTGTCAGACCATGACCACCGATCTCCTCCACGTCACTGACACGGTTCTTATCGATCGGCTTGCCATACGCGCGCTGTAAGCTCTTGCTGATCGGATGGGTGGAATAGCTCTCTGCAAGGGCTGCATATTCGAGCAGCTCCTCATCCTTATATGGGCTGTGGTGGATACCATTTACCTCAAATACACCCTTCGTCATCGTACCGGTCTTATCGAATACGACGATCTTCGTCTGCGACAATGTCTCTAAGAAGCTTGAACCTTTGACAAGGACACCTTCCCGGCTCGCGCCGCCGATTCCTGCAAAGAAGCTAAGCGGAATACTGATTACCAGTGCACATGGACAACTGATTACAAGGAATGTCAGAGCACGGTATACCCAGTCGCCCCATTCCGGTGCAAGCCCCATAAATGCCATCCGCACGATCGGCGGTAAAATGGCAAGTGCCAAGGCACCATAGCAGACTGCCGGTGTATAGATCTTCGCAAACTTCGAGATAAAGTTCTCAGAACGTGATTTTCGGGAGCTTGCATTCTCTACCAGTTCCAAAATCTTCGATACTGTCGACTCGCCGAATTCCTTCGTCGTACGGATCTTCAAAAGTCCGGTCATGTTGATGCATCCACTGATGATCTCATCATCCACGCTGACTTCCCGCGGTACGCTCTCACCCGTCAGTGCACTTGTATTCAAGGATGAAGTTCCCTCGACAACAACACCATCGATTGGCACCTTCTCACCCGGCTGTACGACGATAACCGTACCGATCTCAATCTCATCCGGATCAACCTGCTCAAGCTCTCCGTCCTTCTCTACATTTGCATAGTCCGGACGGATATCCATCAGATCACTAATGTTCCGGCGGCTCTTACCAACGGCGTAGCTCTGAAACAACTCTCCAATCTGATAGAAGAGCATAACCGCAGTGCCTTCCTTGTAATCACCGAGTGCGATCGCACCGATGGTGGCAACTGCCATCAGGAAATTCTCATCGAAAATCTGCCGGTTCAAAATTCCCTTTCCTGCCTTCTTCAGGATATCATATCCGATTACCAAATACGGAATCATATACAGTCCGAACCGCACGTATCCTTTTACCGGGATAAACTGCAAAGCGATCACCAATACCGCTGCAATAATGATCCGAACCAATACCTTCTTCTGCTTCTTCGTCATAGCCGTCACTTCCTATCTCTGTCTGCTTCTTCTACTTACTTATGCACACATGCTGCATCTGTGCGGATCTCTTATAAAAAGATCTCGCAGTCATCCTCAACCTTCTTGCAGTTCTTCAGAACGTCCTTCATAACTGCCTTTGCATCTGCGCCTTCTTCAAACTCTACAATCATCTTGAGTGCCATAAAGTTTACAGTTGCGTCCTTGACACCGGCTGTATTCTTAGCAGCGTCCTCCATCTTATTTGCACAGTTTGCACAATCAACATCAATTTTGTAAGTCTTCTTCATCTTCGTATCTCCTTTTTTATTTAATATCATATGAACAATTATTCATATGTTTGTGTTTATTATAGCATTCCTTTTTCAGATGTCAACTATCAATTTCCATTTTTTCCTGTTTTTTTATCACGCAGATCATTATGACAAGCAGGATCAAAAATGCCGCCAGACTTCCAGCTGCTCCCAGACTGATTCCACGCCCGGATAAATCAAATTTCGCACTCACGCCAAGTACAGCCATCACCGCAAGCAGGATTCCAATCAATCCCTCTCCGGCGATCAGTCCCGAAGAAAATAAAATTCCATCCTGCACATACACCTCGTTCTTTTTCCTTTCATAAAACGCGCGCAGCAGACCGCCAACCATGATCGCTGTTGATAGATGAATCGGCAGATACAATCCGATTGAAAAAGGAAGTACCGGGATGCCAACGATCTCCACAGCGACTGCGATAAATACACCGATCAGAATCAGTCCCCATGGCAGATAATCGCCCATCACACCTTCCACGACCAGCTTCATCAATGTCGCCTGTGGTGCCGGAAGCTCCGGATCACCGAAGCTCCATGCCGCCTGTAGCAGATACAGTACACCACCGATTGCAAGCCCGGATACAACCGCTCCGATCAGTTCCCCGACCTGCTGTTTCCACGGTGTCGCCCCGACGATAAAACCTGTTTTTAAGTCCTGTGACGTATCCCCTGCCATTGCCGCGACAATACAGATCACCGTTCCCATTGAAATCGCAACCGTCATCCCTTTTAATCCGGTCTGTCCGGTCAGTTTCAGGACAAAGGATGCAAGCAGCAACGTCGCGATCGCCATGCCGGATACCGGATTGTTCGAAGAACCGACAAGCCCGACCATCCGCGCGCTGACAGTCGCAAAGAAAAATCCAAACACGGCAATAAAAAGTGCCATCGGCACAGACAGCCGGATCTGTGGCATCACGCACAGGAACAACAGGATCGCCACGATTCCAATGAGCACATAACGCATTGGAATATCTCGCTCTGTCCGTTCCTTTCCCGCACTTCCATAACCACGCACTGCCTTACGGAAGGTCGTCACGATCAATGGCAGTGTCTTTACAAGACTGATAATTCCGCCTGCCGCAACCGCTCCGGTTCCGATATAGCGGATATAGCTTCCCCACAATTCCCATGTGGTTAAAGTACCGATTGCTTTCATCGCCGGGAACAGGATATTATCCCCGCCAAACAGCACGAACGCTGGCATCAGCACGAGCCAGCCAAGTACCGCCCCGCTTAACAGATACGAAGACACACGTGCGCCGCAGATATATCCAACGCCAACCAATGCCGGTAGCACGTCGATACCAAAGCCTGCCCCACGCA
>CAVKUW010000082.1:0-49237 GCA_963659815.1 Butyricicoccaceae bacterium | reverse complement strand
AAATATTTCACAAGGCGAGGATGAAATCCGGCATATCCACGAGCTTGGTATCGGGCAGTTACGAATCGGTGTCAGTACCTCGCTTTGCAAGCATATATTACTCGATAAGTTGCAGACCTTTATCTCGGAAAATCCGCATATCAAGGTTATCATCGACTGCCATTCGACGGTCAATACATTGAAACTTCTGAATGACGGGCGCATTGATATCGGACTGATCTGCAAGACGGACATCCCTGCCGGTTTTGAATATCAGGATGTCAGCACGATTCACGACATCTTCGTCGTAAATGAAACTTATCTCTCCAACCTGCACCTGCGGGAACAGGAGGAGCTTGCACCAGAACCTGCAAATCCGTGGCTTTTCGCCGGAAATCTGACCAGCATTGTTGGGAATCTAGACAATGATGATTCCACTTTGTCCCCGGTAAATCCTGCGTCTCCAACAGATGAATCTGGATTTGCCATGAAGGACATTCTGGAGAAATCAAATCTCATGCTACTGGAGAAGAATAATATCACACGTACACATATCGATGATTATCTGGAGTCCGAGGGCATCCATCCGCAACAGATCCTCGAAGTAAATAGCATGGATCTACTCATTGATTTTGCTGCCATCGGTATGGGAGTTGCCAGCGTCGTGCGGGAATTTGCAACAGACTATCTGGCTTCCGGGCAGATCTTAGAGCTTCCACTCTCCCATCCGGTTGAGGAACGTACCGTCGGGTTCGTGTACCCAAAAAGCCGGGGAAAGTCTGAGGTATTAAGGAAGTTTCTGGGGATGTGGGGATAATCTGAGCAATGCTAGCCGCAAGATGTTTCGCATCTTGCCGGCTATAGTGCTTCGCACAAAATAGTAATCTAAGCAACGCTACTTCGCTTTCGCTTCGCTCCAGCTCAGTATGTTGCTTCGCAACATACATAAAAATAAAAACACGGCGGTTACCACAAGTAAACTTGCGTAACCGCCGTGTTTTTATTTTTCTATGCGTTGCTCAGGTTATTACATCATTCCCATGCCGCCGCCCATGCCACCTGCTGGCATAGCTGGAGCATCTTCCTTAATATCTGCAACAACAGACTCTGTTGTAAGGAATGTAGAAGCAACGGATGTTGCATTCTGCAATGCTGTTCTTGTAACCTTCACAGGATCGATGATACCTGCTTCGATCATGTTTACATACTCTTCCTTGTAAGCATCGAATCCAACGCCAACTTCAGACTCTTTGATCTTGTTGATGATGACTGCGCCCTCAAGACCTGCATTGGCAGCGATATGAGCAAGAGGAGCTGTCAGTGCCTTTGCAATGATTGTAGCACCAGTCTTCTCGTCACCTTCCAATGTATCGATCAGAGCATTCAGCTTCTTAGAAGCATGGATATATGCAGATCCACCACCTGCGATGATGCCTTCTTCTACGGCTGCTCTTGTAGCGTTCAAAGCATCTTCCAGACGAAGTTTTGCTTCCTTCATCTCTGTCTCTGTTGCAGCACCAACACGGATAACAGCAACACCACCAGCAAGCTTTGCCAGTCTCTCCTGCAGCTTCTCCTTATCAAACTCAGATGTTGTCTCAGCAAGCTGTGCCTTAATGACATTCACTCTTGCCTCGATATCTGTCTTTGCACCACAACCATCAACGATAACTGTATTCTCCTTAGCTACCTTGACGCTCTTTGCACGTCCAAGCTGATCCAGAGTTGTCTCCTTCAAATCATAACCAAGTTCCTCAGAGATGACTGTACCACCTGTCAGAATTGCGATATCCTGCAGCATCTCTTTTCTTCTGTCACCATATCCAGGTGCCTTTACACCTACAACTGAGAATGTACCACGCAGCTTATTTACGATCAATGTTGTAAGAGCCTCGCCCTCGATATCCTCAGCGATAATCAAAAGCTTCTGTCCGCCCTGTACGATCTGCTCCAGAAGTGGAAGGATATCCTGAATGTTGGAAATCTTCTTATCTGTGATTAAGATATATGGATTATCCAGCTCTGCAACCATCTTCTCCATATCTGTTGCCATGTAAGCACTTACATAACCACGATCAAACTGCATACCTTCTACCAAGTCAAGCTCTGTCTTCATTGTCTTAGACTCTTCGATTGTGATAACGCCGTCCTTTGATACCTTCTCCATTGCATCTGCAACGAGTTCGCCGACGCCATCATCACCAGCAGAGATTGAAGCAACTCTTGCGATCTGTTCCTTACCATTGATAGACTCGCTCATCTCTGAGATTGCATCAACGGCTGCATCACAAGCCTTCTTCATACCTTTACGAAGTACGATTGGGTTTGCTCCTGCTGCTAAGTTCTTCATACCTTCGTTGATCATTGCCTGTGCAAGAACGGTTGCTGTTGTTGTACCATCGCCGGCAACATCATTTGTCTTGGTTGCAACTTCCTTTACGATCTGTGCACCCATATCCTCAAATGGATCTTCCAGAGAAATCTCCTTTGCAATTGTCACACCATCATTTGTGATGAGTGGGGAACCAAATGACTTTGCAAGAACTACGTTTCTTCCTTTTGGTCCAAGTGTTACGCTAACTGTATCTGCAAGCTGGTTTACGCCTGCTTCCAAAGCCTTTCTGGCTTCTGCTCCATACTTAATTTCCTTTGCCATTGTATTACGCCTCCTAGTTTTTTTCGCATCTTCTAATGATAACGGCAATACTTTCTTTGTTCCCATACTGCCTTACCTGTTACTGAACGATTGCAAGAATATCTGCCTGCTTTACAATGATGTACTCATCATCTCCAAGCTTTACTTCTGTTCCTGCATATCTTGAATAGATTACTTTATCGCCAGCCTTTACTTCCATTGGAACCTTTTCGCCATCTACGACAGCACCAGGGCCAACTTCAACAACCTCTGCATACTGTGGTTTTTCCTGTGACTGTGTTGGAAGAACGATTCCTGATTTTGTCGTCTCTTCTGCAACGGACTGCTTTAATACAACTCTGTCTCCTAACGGTGTTAACTTCATAATATACCCGACCTCCTAATTTTTACTTTTAGCACTCATTTTGGTTGAGTGCTAACATAATTCTTATTGTACTCATTTTTTTGAAAAAATCAACCCCTAATTTGTAAATTTAACCAAATAGACACAATTTGGTGGACAGCCTGTATATAATGTATGATGGTTATATTGTTTTTATGCCATTTTTCTCGTCGCCATAACAAAAAAACAGACAGAAAAGCTTGTGGCTCTTCTGTCTGTTTTCTAATTCTATTAGGATTCTATAATCGTATGATTCGTCTTGATGATACCCCGCGGCAACGAATCCTTTGCATTCTTCCACGGTTCATCCTTAAACCGGTAATCGAATTTATCGATAAACCAGCCAATATCACCATTCACCCGCTCCATACCATCAAAATACGTCTTGTTCAAAATTTCCTGAAACTCCGCATAGGCATCCTTTGGAAGCTTCACACTGCCCTCATCATACAGGATTCCATAATGATAAGTACAAAAGCCCTTGCGGTTTGCAAATTTCTCACGGAACTCCGGGTCCTTCTTCCACAGATGAAAGATCGTATCAATATACCGCATGGATGTCTCCTTCATCCGGTTGCAGATAAAGCACGAAGCCTCCAGACGCTTGATATAGTCACTGACCGAAGAGCTTGCCTGCTTCTTAAACAGCCCTCCCGATACAACCGGCTTTCCGGTACTCAGTGCCTTCAGATCCCGGATTGTCTTATCCGTGTGTGTCTTTAACATCAGAGCCAATCCCAGCCGGTTCTTCTCCGCGTAGAGCATCCGCACATGATGTGCGCAAAAGCCCTGTTCATCCGTCATCGCCCGGTTATCATCCTCCATGTAGCTTGGTCCCATTGTATATTCAATTGCATTGCGCTCCAATTGCCGGTTCATCTCACAGATCGGGCACTCACAATCTGTCGTAAATGCATCATTCACCGGAATCGTATACAACTGTTCTGCCATTTCCTGTTCCCTCTTTATCTAGTTCACAATATAATCTCCAGTCTCTGCGTCCCGCAGGAAATGCAATTTCAGATAATTTCTGTAATTGCGCAATTTCCCTTCATAGATAATCTCCAAGTCATCACACATCCGAAAATCACGCGGACAGGTCAATCCCGGTTTCTTCATAATCAGTGAAATTCCCGCCTTGCGCAGAACATACGATACAAACTGCGAACAGAAATAATTGTACCGCCGCTCCACGGATTTCCGGCACATTACACCTAAAATTCCAAGATAATTATATCGATAAAATGCTTTTTCACTCTTAAATTGTTCCAGTATTTCCATAATCTTTTCATACTGTTGTTTCGTCACACGCAGTCTCCCGATCCTACATGTGGTCTGAACATCACGTCCAAATACCCCCGTCGTGATATCCTCATTGATAAATCCGCAGTCAAACGGATTATGTAAGTGCTTTCTTGCAAAGCTGTACATCTCCTTTAATTCCACATCCATAGCAAGTGATGTATGTGCATATGGCTCACGCGTCCATAGCTTAATCACCCGCGACGGAAGTGTCTGTGTCTTTGACAACACAATATAAACACTGTAATCCTCATTTTCCGGTTCATACACGCGCAAAGGAATGTCTGTCATAATATTATTTGCATCCATACCCAATCAATCTGTTATTACAGATTATGCTCCATCTCATTTATTGTTCTTAATACTATCCCGAATCATATCCTTCAGTTTAAGCGCTTCATCTTTCATCCGGGAAGACGCACTCCGTGACGTAATCACCAGCGACAACAGCCGCAATGCATCCTCATTTTTCCCAAGTCTGCGCGCCAAATCTGCCAGGAGATAATTCAGTGTATTTTCATCCATTCCCGCAATCGGGAAAGTTTCTGATGAGATTGCTTTCAAAAATCCATCATACGCATTTTTTAAACATTCTCTTTCATCCATATAGAGCGCACGATTTTCTTCCGGTTTGATTCCCTCTGGTTTCGCTGCCAGATACTGCCGCTTTCCTCGTAACACCCATGCGTATTTCAGACACGTGTATGCCCGCTCGCTGTTTTTTGCTTTTTTTACCATTGCTGTGATCAACGCTAACTGATACCGTGTGATCGCATCATCATATGTAAAGATATCCTTCTGGCTCGCCGGCTCTATGCCATTGAACTTCGAACCGATCTGTTCGCTGATATCCCGGATCTGCCGGTTCATCAGCTTGCCAAAATATCTGCCAAGCGCGGAATACCCACACTTCTCACAGGTAATGACATCATATTTGATTGGATCTATATGATTGTAAATCGGTCGAAGATCCGTATCCTTGCTCTCCAGTCGGGCCTTTCCAGCCCGCACGCATTTCGTCTTAAATGTCAGATTACAAATCGGGCATTCATAAGTCTTATCAAACAGTGCTTCTTTCTCAAGCTCCTCCGGTAACTTTGTCTCTTTTGGTTCCGCTGCACCACGCCGTGTGGCTGCTCCAGAATCGTTGTCTAAAATCTTCGATTCATCAAAATCACCAAGGCCAAGATTTCCGATTGTGGAAAAAATGCCCATCTCAATCCTCCTCTGCCTAACACCCCTGTTACTTCTCTTATTTACCCGGCTTGTATGAACTCTTTAATGAGACAATCCGGTTAAATACCAAATGATCTTCTGTCGTATCCTTCTCGTCCACACAGAAATATCCATGACGCAGGAACTGGAACTTATCGCCCTTAACAGCCTCTCCCAATGCTGCCTCAAGCTTACAGTTCTTCAAAACCGTCAAAGAATTTGGATTGTAGTTCAAGGTACCATCTTCATTGAGCTTTCCCTTTTCCTCATCCACGATATTCTCATACAGGCGAACCTCTGCATCCACTGCACTTTCTGCAGATACCCAGTGAATGGTTCCTTTAACCTTTCTGCCCTCAAAACCGGAACCGCTTCTGGTCTCCGGATCATAAGTACAGTGGATCTCCGTTACCACCCCATTTTCATCTTTCTTGTAATCCACGCACTTTACGAAATAAGCACCCTTTAAGCGTACTTCATTTCCAGGGAACAACCGGAAATACTTCTTCGGCGGCTCCTCCATAAAGTCTTCGCGGTCAATATATAGCTCTCTTGAGAATGCAACCTGACGCTTGCCAGCGGATTCATCCTCCTGATTGTTATCAATGTCAAAATATTCAACCTGTCCTTCCGGATAGTTGTCGATGATGAGCTTGATTGGATCTAATACCGCCATCATACGGTTTGCCTTCAGGCGCAGATCCTCACGGACACAATACTCAAGCATTGCATAATCCGCAGAACTCTGTGACTTGGAAACACCAACCAGCTCCATAAACATCTTGATGGATTCTCTTGTAAATCCACGTCTCCGAAGTGCAGCAATAGATACCAGTCTTGGATCATCCCAGCCATCTACGATGCCATCTTCTACCAGCTTCTTGATATAACGCTTTCCAGTCACGACATTGGTCAGATACAACTTGGAAAACTCAATCTGTCTCGGTGGATTCTTGTATTCCAGTTCCCGTACAACCCAGTCATAGAGTGGTCTGTGATCCTCAAACTCCAATGTACAGATGGAATGTGTGATTCCTTCCTCGGCATCCTCGATTGGATGTGCAAAATCATACATCGGATAGATGCACCACTTATCACCGGTATTATGATGTGTCATACGTGCAATACGATAGATAACCGGATCACGCATATTGATATTCGGGCTTGTCATGTCAATCTTCGCACGCAATACCTTGCTTCCATCCGGGTACTCTCCGTTCTTCATACCCTCAAATAATTTCAGGTTTTCCTCTACGCTTCTGTCACGGTATGGGCTGTTCCTGCCCGGCTCCTTCAAAGTTCCACGATACTCGCGGATCTCATCTGCAGACAGATCGCAGACATACGCTTTTCCCTTCTTGATCAGCTTAATTGCTGCCTCGTACATAGCATCAAAATAATTCGATGCAAAATAAATCTTATCTCCATAATCGGCACCCAGCCATTTGATATCATCAATGATGGATTGCACATATTCTGTCTTTTCCTTTGTCGGGTTCGTGTCATCAAACCGGAAATGGAATGTTCCGCCATACTCCTTGGCAAGACCATAGTTTAACAAAATCGACTTGGCATGTCCGATATGCAGATATCCGTTTGGCTCTGGTGGAAAACGGGTTACAACCTCTGTATATCTTCCTTCAGCCAGATCTTTATCTATCTCCTGTTCAATAAAATTTTTTGAAACTGTTGCTTCACCTTCCATGAACGTACTCCTTTTTTTCTAGTATTTCTCTATCATAGCATTGTATATGCATTTCGTCAATTTACTCTTTTGTATCGGCCGGCGCAGATGCGTCCTGCGTCACGCTGTTTTGCGTTCCATCTGCAAACACGCTGTCCATCTGGGAATCATAATTTGTCATGATCTTGTTATTGATTTCCATAGAGCGTTTCTCGTAATCCTCATGTGCGAGTTCTTTTTCTGATTTCTCCACATAGGCTTCGCCGCCACTCATGCTTGTCTGGAAGTCACGATTGACTTCCTCTACCAGCGCATTAACCTCTGGCGTAAGAATAGAATTGTCTACCTTTGGAATCTCAGATGTCTGCTCCAGATCAGATGGATCTGCCTGCTTCTCAGGTTTCTGTACCGTAGGAATCTCACTGCCTGTATTTCCTTCGATCACGGCATCCGCCTGCTTCTCATCCGCAGTTTCTGCCTGCGGTGCTTCCAACTCTTCGGAAACCTCTGGCTTATCCAATCCAAGCTTCTGCAAAAGCTCTGGATTCACATCTTTATTTGCATTTGCAAGCTGGGCGATCATATCCTCCGCATCCAGCATCTCCTTGTTCTGCTTATTGATCCGTCCTGCAAAGATCACAAGGCATACGATCAGAATCACAATAATCAAAGCAGCTCCAACCATAATTCCAATCACAAGTGGATTTGTGAACGGACTCTTCTCTGTCGGAACTTCCACCGATGCACTTGGAGTTGCCACAGTCGGGGTTGCCGGAACCAGTACTTCCTCTGACACGATCATCGGTACATAGCGTAAAAATGCCTGTTCCTTTGCATCGTACTCATAAAAACCTTCCTCACCCTCAACATTGATCGCATAAACAAGATACAGATACTTATCTGCGATATCCTCTGACTGATATACGACGACCGAATTGTCTCCAATCTTCAAAGTCGTCTCCTTAAATCCATCCGGAATTGCAACACCATCTGGAACTGCAGTTATAATATAACGGTTATACTGAGAAGAATACTCCTGATATGGAGTAAATACATCCTTTTCCGCATCCATAATAAACCAGTGGTTCTCGCCATCCTCGTCTTTCAGGCATACCACTGTGATCTTCTTATTTGGGGACTCGTAAGAAAGTACATCCCAGTCCTTATAAGTTGTCGTACCTGCAGTAAAGCCTTCCGGTGCTTCCAGACCATCCTCGTTCATCACAAATGAATATTCTTTTCCATCGATCGTCGCAACCGGATCTCCGACATCTTCGCCCGCCTGTACATTGATCGTATAGACCTTTACCGCACCATTTTCCGCAGTAACGGTTACTCGTACAGTATTCTTTCCTTTCTGGATTGAATTAGCGCCGGACACACTTGTTGTCGCATTGCTGTCTGCGGCAGATGCACTGACTACCACACTCGTGACATCCTCATCCACCTGTAACGAATATGTCGTACGGTCTGCGGAAAATGCAGGTGTCAATGTACCCGGAGATACCTGCAGACTTGCCAGATCGCAATCTGCCGATCTGCCATCATCCTCGGTTGTCTCTCCTGCCTCTGTTGTTGCATCTCCATTATTGCTATCTCCATTGTTCGATGCGGTTGCAACCGTTACCGTTGCACCTGCATGGGAGATTGATATGGCATTGCTGTTGATATCATAGACATCACTTCCGCTTGTTGTGATACTGCCGCTGCCATTTGCAATGGCTGTAAAGGAAATCGAAAACGAGCCTGCAGAGGTTCCACTTGCCGTTACCGTTCCGCCGCCGCCATTGACGATGGCGCTTCCACTTGCGGAATTATATTGCAGCACACTCGAATTGTAGGACACATAGATCGTGTATGCGGAAATATCCGAGCCACTGACGGATATCGTTGCAGTAACGTTATTTCCCACACTCACGGTGCTTGCGCTCAATGCAATCACTACATTTGCCGCCTGTGCATCAATCTTTCCAAATTGCAGGCATAAAATGAATGCCGTTAAAATTGCCAGTCCACGTTTCAAAAATTGTTTCATGATAGTCCTCCTGCTTTTCTCCTGTAGTTTATCATGTATGTTACTGGATTGTCTCCAATCCAACAATATGCCGCTGTATCTTGACGATATCCAAAGCGGTTACCTTTCCATCACCATTGATATCCGCGATCGCAAGCACGTCACTGTTTAACGCGTCAAGACCAACGATCAGACGCTGCAGCTTGACGATATCTAAAGCTGTGATCTTACCATCACCGTTCAGGTCACCCTTCTTGCCACCCGCAGACGGTGTCGTCGGGTTGTTCGTTGCCGTGCCCCGGACAACCGTTAATTTATAGGTTCTGGTCGCACCACTCTGCGCCGTCACTACAAGGCTGATCTCGTTTGTTCCCTGTGACAGACTTACCGTTCCTGCACCGCTCACACGGGCATTATTATTGACCGGTGTCGCTGTGATATTGATCTTATCCACAGAAGCGGACACGATCAGCGAATAATCTGTCGTATTGTTTACCGCATATGATGGTGTCAGTCCGTATCCCGCAATAGAAAGCGTTTTGAGCCAGTTATTTGGATTTCCGGAATCCGCAGGTTTTGAAACTGCCTGTGACGGCATGCTGGAATAAACCGGAATTTCAAACATCATCGAGGA
Source organism: Butyricicoccaceae bacterium (assembly GCA_963659815.1). Taxonomy (GTDB): domain Bacteria; phylum Bacillota; class Clostridia; order Lachnospirales; family Lachnospiraceae; genus Coprococcus_C. Next base: position 39,371 of record CAVKUW010000082.1, on the reverse strand, counting down.
ATTGAGCAGATTGTTATTTTTGTATGCATTGTAGCTTGTCAGACACTCCGTTGCCGGTGACTGGATATTCGTCATGTACTGATGGCTGAACAGACTGCTCTTGTTTGTCACATTAAATTTCTGTGTATACAACGTATTCTGTCCGACATTGATATACGATGCACCGAGATACTGGGCACCACCAATGATGGATTTTGCTACCGTATTCCACGGACGTCCATAGGAACCACTTCCGGCTGCCCACTGCAGACCTTTCACCGCTGCATTGCCATTTGGCGTATCATACGCGCCAATGTTATAGAAGTTGTAAATGCCCGGATATGAGGAATTTGTACCAGAACATGCGGTTCCAATCGTAGAACCCATCTCCAGACGGATACGACTCGCAATATGATATGGACTGACACCAGACTGCGCCGCTGCCTCCATAATAATCTGTGCATAGGTGCGGCTGTCGCCTGCCGGTTTTGTCTGCGACATGAAAGTGCCTTTCAAAATCGCCTCCACACCAGTCTCATTCTGCACGCCCTGCTGATAAGACAGGCTCTCAAATGCAAAAATATAATTTTCATACAGATATGTACGTGGGTCCATATAATAAGCAACCAGTTCATCCGATGCCGCAAACCATGTTGTTCCATCAAAGGAACTCCATGTGTCCGTCGCAATATTATAACCGATCGTCGTCGATCTCCAATTATAATGCGGATATGAGCTTGTGCCATAGATTAGGTTTTTTACCTGTCCGGATTTGGATACCTCATTAGCTACAAGTGTATTCCAATCCACTCCGGTCTGAACCGCCCGAAATTCCCAGTTTGGATATTTCTCATGGATTGCCCGGAGATATGGTTTGTAACTGTCCGGGAACCCCTGCGCCGAAAGCTTTGCCTCAAAATCAGCATCCCCACTCGGTGTCGAAGGCGTCGGTGCTGCACCAGCCACCACGTATTGGGAACTCACATATCCGGTATAGCTGCCACCATTATAGGTAAGTGTTACCTTATACCAGCTTGAATTGGACGTATCCTGAATCGTCAACGCCTGTCCACCATTTAGATAAATTGTATTTCCATTGGAATCTTTTATCGGCGTACCACCGGGTGTCTCACGAAAATAAACCCCGGTTACACCGGATTTTATAGAACCTTCCGTTGCTGCTGACGCATGCAAAACGGGTATATATTGAAAAAGCAGAACAACCATGCAGATTGCCACTACCGTTGCTATCCATCGTTTTTTTGTCATCAAACCACACCTTTTCTGAATTTGAGCCTAGTTATACAAGGGTAGTATAACACAATATATTGATGGTTGCAGTAATTTTTTGGCTTTTTTTGTGATTTTTCACAGAATTTTCTGAATTTTTGAGTAAAAAAAGAAAGCTGGTAACGGGAATCGAACCCGTGACCTCCGCACTACCAATGCGACGCTCTACCGACTGAGCCATACCAGCTTGCTTTATTTATGCAAAGCACAAATGAGATAATACTTTATTTATAGTTTTCTGTCAAGGGGCAATCTTATTTCCTTGATAATTTCCCACGGATACGCTGCAATGCATTGTCAATCGACTTCTCTGTCTTTCCGAGCTGTTCTGCGATCTCCACGTAGGAAAGTCCCTGCAAATACAGCTTTAACACCTGCTGTTCAAGCTTGCTCAGCTCTTTTTTGATACGAGCATTCCGATCTTCAATCTGTTCGCGTGCAATCAGTAGCTTCTCCGGGTCTTCTTCCCGGCTTGTGGAAAGACGTTCCTCCAGCATGAAGTTGTCGCCCTCCTCACTGTTCATATACAACGATACATAGGAATTTAATGGCACATGCTTCTTGCGGTTCGAGTTTGTGATTGCATTCTGGATCTGTCTGCGGATACAGACACTCGCAAAGGTGGAAAAGCTGGCGGCCTTGTCCGGGCTGTAATCGCGGATTGCCTTAAAAAGCCCAATCATTCCCTCCTGCGCCAGATCCTCGGTTTCCGCACCGATCAGATAGACTGTACGCACTTCCCGTTTGACCAGATATCCATACTTTTGCAATAGGAACTCTGTTGCCTCATCCTCACCAGCCCGTCCAAGCGCAAGTATTTGATTGTCGTCCATCTTTGTATAATCCAACGCTTCTTCTCCGTATTTTTACTGCATTCTCTGCCGTACAACCTCATAGGCAAGCACACCGGCTGCCACGGATGCATTCAACGAATCTATATCGCCCTTCATCGGGATCGATACAACATAGTCACATTTTTCTTTGACAAGACGGCTCACACCGCTTCCTTCGTTTCCGATCACAAGACCGATTGGTCCAGTCAGGTTCGCCCGGTACATCACCTCACCGCCCATATCAGCGCAGGCAAACCATAATCCTTTGTCCTTTAATTCTTCGATTGTCTTGGCAATATTTGTCACTTTAGCAACCGGTGTATAGTGGATTGCACCTGCCGAAGCCTTGACTACCGTTGCTGTCAGTCCGACTGCCCGGCGCTTCGGAATGATCACGCCATGTGCTCCACACAGATTTGCGGTACGGATGATTGCTCCTAAATTATGCGGATCCTCGATTTCATCTAAGATAAAGATAAATGGATCTTCACCCTTTTCCTTTGCTTTTTCTAAGATATCATCCACTTCCGCATACGAAAATGCCGCTGTGATCGCCATCACACCCTGATGCTTGCGGTCTGGAGACATTTGATCAAGCTTTTCCTTGCTCACAAAATTTACGATCACATCTTTTTTCTTCGCATCCCGCAAGATGGATGAAATCACGCCATCGCGCAGACCATCCTGAATATACAGCTTGTCGATTGTTTTTCCGGCACGAAACGCCTCTAACACCGCGTTTCTGCCTTCGATCATATGGTCGTCCTGCGGTTCCTGTTCATTTATAATATTCTTATTCTCACTCATTTTGTTTTCCTTTACTGTTCTTTGCCCGCGAGATACTGGCGGATCATGCCATCCACAAAATACTGTAGCCGTTCCATATCCCCTTTCAGATACAGATAGCCATACAGTGCCTCTAATCCTGTTGCTTTGCGGTACTGTCCCATCGTGGCATTCTTCGCCTTGGAATGAGTATTCGTATTTCTGCCACGCTTGTAGACATCCAGCTCATCCTCTGACAGTTCTTCCATGATCCGGTCGATATAATCTGCCTGATTCACCGCCTTAACGATCTTGCTGACCTCCACATGATACTTATGTGGCTGCATGTTGGAATGTGTGACAAAATATTTCTTCACAAGCAGATCCAATATACTGTCGCCCATATACGCAAGCGCAAGTGGCGAGTACTGATATGCATTTACCTGTTCGGTCTTTACGCTCTCTTCCATCTTACACCTTCTCTGGTATCCTCCAGAATGATTCCCTTCTCTGTGAGCAGATCACGGATTTCATCCGCTCTCGCAAAGTTCTTTGCCTTTCTGGCTGCCTGACGTTCCTCGATCAGATTCTCGATCTCCTCGTCTAAAAGCACCTCCTGCTCCTTGATATCAATACCAAGAATATCCATCAGCTGTTTCATCGTATCATAGATCTTCTGTGCAAATGCCTTGCTTGTTACACCAGCCTCGACATTTGTATTTGCAAATTTTACAAGCTCAAAGATAACAGAAATCGCATCGGCTGTATTTAAGTCATCTTCCATCGCATCTTCATAGCGTTTCACAAACGCCGGAATCTCCTCTGCAAGCTTTGTCTCTGCCTCGGTCATATCTGCAACCGTACCGTTGTTGATTGCTTCTTCTACCTTTGATGCTGATGTGCGGATTCTGTCCAGTCCGTTCTTAGAGCTTTCCACAAGCTCTGATGAGAAGTTAAGCGGACTTCTGTAATGTGCGGAAAGCATGAAGAAACGAATCACCTGCAGATCATACTTTTCGCCAATCTCTCTTACCGTGAAGAAGTTACCGAGTGACTTGGACATCTTCTCATTGTTGATCTTCAAAAATCCATTGTGCATCCAGTACCGTGCGAACTCTGTATCATTGGCTGCCTCACTCTGTGCAATTTCATTTTCATGATGTGGAAAGATCAAATCCTCTCCACCGGCATGAATATCGATGACATCGCCAATATACTTCTTCGACATAACCGAACACTCCAGATGCCAGCCCGGTCTTCCATCGCCCCAAGGAGATGTCCATGATGGCTCGCCCTCCTTCTTCGGCTTCCAGAGTACGAAATCAAGTGGATCTTCCTTCTCGTCCTCACCGGATACAAGAAGCTCACGGTTTCCGGCACGCAGATCGTCGATATTCTTCTTGGAAAGCTTTCCATAATCAGAGAACTTTCTTGTACGGAAATAAACCGTTCCATTTACTTCGTATGCATAACCCTTCTCGATCAGCGTCTCTACCATCGCGATCATGTCCGGGATCTCTTTCGTTGCCTGTGGATGTGTCGTTGCCTCCTCTACATGAAGGGCTACCATATCCTTTTTGCACTCTGCAATATAGCGCTCGGAAATCACAGACGCATCAACGCCCTCCTCATTCGCACGCTTGATGATCTTATCATCAACATCCGTAAAGTTTGACACATAGTTTACTTCATAGCCCTTGTACTCAAAATATCTGCGCAAGGTATCAAATACGATCATCGGTCTTGCATTTCCGATGTGAATATAGTCATATACGGTTGGTCCACAGACATAGATGCCTACCTTGCCCTCATTGATCGGCTGAAATTCATCCTTATGTCTGGTAAGTGTATTAAAAATCTTCATACCTGTTCGTTCCTCCTGCGATCGTTCCAATTTTCTTTTTCAAATATGTCATGCAATCCGCGGTTTGTCAAGCAAAAGCTTAATGCGCAAACTGCGAATTGTACAGATTCGTATAGAAGCCATTCTGTGCCATCAGCTCCTCATGGTTACCCTTCTCGATGATATTTCCATCCTTCATAACTAAGATCACATCTGCCTCACGGATCGTTGACAGTCTGTGTGCAACGATGAAGCTTGTTCTGCCCTGCATCATACGGTTAAATGCCTTCTGGATCCGGATCTCCGTACGCGTATCGATTGAAGATGTCGCTTCATCCAAGATCAGCATCGGCGGCAGTAACAACATCACACGTGTGATACACAGAAGCTGTTTCTGTCCCTGTGACAGATTGCCGCCATCCTCAGCAATCACCGTGTCATAACCCTGTGGCAGACGGCGGATGAAGCTGTCAGAATGTGCAAGCTTCGCTGCCTGTACGATCTCCTCGTCTGTTGCATCCGGCTTTCCGTAAGCGATATTCTCACGGATCGTACCGCTCTTTAACCATGTCTCCTGCAATACCATACCATAATTCTGACGCAGGCTGTCTCTCGTCATATCACGGATATCTGTACCATCAACGGAGATGGAACCGGTATCCACATCGTAAAATCGCATCAGCAGATTGATGAGTGTACTCTTTCCACATCCGGTTGGTCCGACGATTGCCACACGCATACCCGGCTTTACAGAGAGGTTCAGATTCGTGATAAGTGTCTTGTCTTTCACATAGGAGAAGTTCACGTCCTTAATCTCGATTGCGCCCTTTGTATCGACTAATACATGTGCGTTTTCTTTCTCCAGTACCTGCGGTGTCTCATCCAGAAGCTCAAACACACGTCCGGCACAAGCCATCGCATTCTGAAGCTCGGTGATGACATTTGATATCTCGTTAAATGGTTTTGTATACTGGTTCGCGTAACTGAGGAAGCATGTAAGCTGTCCAACAGTAAATCCGGTCATGATCGCAGAAATAGCACCGATGATACCGACTGCCGCATATACAAGGTTGTTGACAAATCTCGTACATGGATTGACAAGTGAAGAATAGAATGTCGCTGACATACTGTCCTTCTCCAGACGATTGTTGATCTCCTTGAAGCGATCGAGTGCATCATCCTCATAGCCAAATGCCTGCACGATCTTCTGCTGTCCGACCATTTCGTCGACCAGTGCTGTGATCTCACCACGTGTCTCTGACTGCTGGTGGAACAGATGATACGTCCGCTTCGCGATGAACGATGCCACGAACAGAGAAAGCGGTGTCAGAATAACGACAACCAGTCCGATCGGTACATTTACGACCATCATAAATCCAAGCGTTGCAAGAATCGTTACAATTCCGGTGAACAACTGTGTAAATCCCATCAGAAGTCCGTCTGCAAACTGGTCGATATCCGACACGATACGGCTCACAATATCACCATGCTTGTGTGAATCGATATAGGAAAGCGGAAGCTCCTCCATATGATTGAACACCTCGATACGGATATCCCGCACAACGGAATATGTGATATGATTGTTAATAATATTCATGAACCACTGTGAAAGCACTGTCACAACGGTTACCATCAAAAATGTATAGATGATATCTTTGATTCCATCAAAGTCAACCAAACCTTTTCCAACGATCAGGTCGATCGCATCACCGGTCAGAATCGGTGCATACAAGGTAGAGGCAACGGTAATCATCGCACAGATGAACGAAAGGATGACCAGAATGCGGTATTTCTTGATATGGGTCAGTACACGCTTCAACACAGCTTTGTCAAAGCCCTGCTGCTTCTTTTTCTTATCCTTAGACATTTGCCTTCACCTCCTTGTTCTGGGATGCATAGATCTCCTGGTATACCGGGCAATCCTTCATCAGTGTATCATGATCGCCAATACCTGCGATCTTACCATCGTCCAAAACGACGATCTTATCTGCATACATAATAGATGATGCACGCTGCGATACGAGGAATACCGTCGTGTGATCGGTCTTCTCCTTGATTGCCTTCCGGAGTGCTGCATCCGTCGCGTAGTCAAGTGCGGACGAACTGTCATCGAGAATCAAAATCTCCGGCTTCTTCACAAGCGCACGTGCAATCGTCAGTCTCTGCTTCTGTCCACCAGACAGGTTTTTACCACCCTGATTCAGCACGAACTCGATACCGCCCTCTTTTTGCTGTACAAAATCCTCCGCCTGTGCGATCGAAAGTGCTTCCTCGATTTCCTCTTTCGTTGCATCTTCCTTGCCCCAGCGGATATTATCTGCGATCGTTCCGGAAAACAGCACTGCCTTCTGTGGAACGACACCAATCTTAGAGGTCAACTGTTCCTTCGGATATTCTTTTACATCCACACCGTCGATCTTGATGCTTCCCTGCGTACAGTCATAGAAACGTGGGATCAGATTCACAAGTGTGGATTTACCGGAACCGGTACCTCCGATAATACCAATCGTCTCACCGCGGTTCACCTTCAGGGATAAGCCCTCGATGGAGGATTCCTTTGCCTCTGCATACGTGAGTCCGGCATCGACAAACTCGACCTTCGGAATTGCTGTACCACCAGCCGCTTCTATCGGTGCTGTCTCATATGTCTGGCTGCTTGTCGTCTCAAAGATTGCACCAAGACGGTTTGCACAGGCAACTGCCTTTGTCTCGGTAATGATCAGGTTCGCAAGCTTTACAAGCTCGATCAGAATCTGTGACATGTAGTTTACAAGCGCATAGACCTGACCCTGCTTTAAGATACCGTGATCTACCTGCTTTGCGCCGCCCCAGATCAGGGCTACAATCGACAGGTTAATGACTGCGTAGGTCAGCGGATTTAAGAAAGAAGAAATCTTTCCGACGAAAAGCTGTCCTTTCGTCAGTGCTTCCGTTACCTCGGCAAACTCCTCTTTTTCCTTCTTCTCCTGATTAAATGCACGGATGACACGCACACCGGACAGATTCTCTCTGGACTTCAATGTCACTGTGTCAAGCTTGCTCTGTACTTTCTTATACAAAGGAATCGAAACAAGCATGATTCCAAATACGATCACGATCAGAACCGGAAGCGTGATGAAGAACACACGCGACGCATTCGCATTCACAGAAAACGCCATGATCGTTGCACCAAATACGATAAACGGTGAACGCATAAACAGACGCAGGAACATGTTGATTCCTGTCTGCACCTGATTGACATCACTCGTCATACGTGTGATAAGTGTCGCACTACCGAGCTTATCGATCTCTGTATAGGAAAGTGTCTCGATATGCTTGAACAGATCATACCGGATTTCCTTTCCGATTCCCATTGCCGTCTTCGCTGAAAAATACTGCGCTGTGATGGAACATCCAAGTCCAATTACGCCGAGTCCAACCATGACAAATGCCATCTTATAAATATATGGCTTGTCATTTCCTGCGATACCGTTATCGATGATTGCCGCCATAACGAGCGGTACCAAAAGTTCAAAGGTTGCTTCCAACATCTTGAATAACGGTGCCAAAATTGCTTTCCATTTGTAATTCTTGAAATACTGTAATACTTGTTTCACGTTTCTTTCCTTTTCTCTTTCCCTTATTTTATAGTTGACCTATGATACAAATTCCCTTAAACTATTATAGACAAGGATTTTTCTTTTTCAATACAAAATCAAAAAATGTAAAGGAGATTCACACTATGGATGATAAAAACAAACCATTTCCAGCAGATAATACCGAAGATGATGACTATGTAGACATGGTGTTAGATGATGGCACAGAGCTTCATTGCAGTGTCATTGCCATCTTCCCAGTCGAAGGTCAGCAGTATATCGCATTGCTTCCGGACAAAGTCGTAGAAGGCTACGAAGAAGACGACGTCTTCCTCTACCGTTACACAGAGAAGGAAGGCGACGACGTCGAACTTGGCATGATCGATTCCGAAGAGGAATACGAGATCGTTGCCGATGCGTTCGACGAGCTTTTAGACAACGAAGCCTACGAAGACATGTAAGCTTCTCTATTCTGTAAGGTCATAGATTTCCACTGTCTGTGTTTCAAACTGGAAGCTGTAAATGTATGACCAATGCGTCGTTCCGTTCAGACACAGATCGACATTTCCATAAAATGTGCAATTATCATTTGCATCCAATGAAAATCCATCTACTGTCACACCGTAGATGGATGTTTCTTTGTCTGACAGCTCTTTCATCCGCAGGCAACTGTCGATCACCATCTGCCGCACATCATCAAGCGTCGTTTCTTTCTTCACAAGAGCATCTGTGAGCGTAATTTTCTTATCCTGAATCCGGTCATAATTGTAGCTTGCAATATCTCCATAGCCACCGACAAGCGGATACTCGACATAGCGTACAACCGCTTGTAAATACTGATTCGTGCTATATTCCGTTGTACGGATCTCCGGGATGTTCTCTTTTCCATCTTTGTCTTTGTCATAAATTGCTCCCGGTCCATCCATGATGTCCTGATTCAATTCTTCGATTACCGTACTGTCATGTGTCGATGTAAATTGCGGAAGTTCAATCGCATGTCCGTCCAGTTCCGTATGTATTGCATAGGTCAGGGAAGAATCCTCCGATGCATAATTTACCGCTTCGGTTGTCTCTTCCTTTGCTGCACAACCAATCAGGCACAGACAGCTTCCGATTGTTGCAACCAGTATAACCATTTTGCTCTTTTTTAAGATTCCTTTTGCCATGTTATATCCTCCACAAACCGACTCCTGTCTTTCGCCTTTCCTGCGATTGTTTTCGGCACATAGATATGCAGCGCATGTCTTGCCCGTGTCATAGCAACGTAAAACATTCGCCGTTCCTCTTCGAGTTCCGCTGCTGTCTTTGCCTTTTTATACGGTGTGATTTCTTCCACTGCATCAAGGATATACACCGTATCAAACTCCAATCCCTTTGCACTGTGCATCGTCATAAGGTTAACACCCTTCCGCATACGTTTTTTCTCCTGCTGTCTCACAAGCTGTTCCTTATATTGATCTATAAATGTAAACAGCTCTGCGTAGCTTTCCATATCTTTTATCATATATCCAAGCTCATCTAAAACCTCATACATCTCCGATGCATCAAGCTGGCGGTATTCCGCGTAATCCTTGATATACATGTCATAGCCGATAAAATTTCGTATAAAATTAAGTGCCGGATACGGTCGCAGCTTCCGCAGCATCTTTACATCTGCCATCAGCTTGTCCAGATTCTCCACAACAGATTCCTTGTTGCGGAGCCGGAACCGCAGTTTATCATAATCAATCGGGTCTTCAAGCAAGGCATCCCGGCTGATATAGCGCGACGGTTTATTGATGATCCTTAAAAATGTCGCCCGCGAGGTATCGCCCATCGCAAGCCGCATATAATCCAGCACATACCGCACTGCAAAATGGTCAAACAGATTCGGCAATGCATCACTCAACGTATATGGGATATTATATTGATTGAGCTTATAGGCAAGCCGACGCGGCTGTATGTTTGTCCGGTACAATACTGCCTGCCTTTCATACGCGATTCCAGCCTGATACTGTTCCCGGATGCGCCGTATGATACACTCGTTTTCCTCTGCTTCATCTTTCACAGTATGCATCTGTACAATCCCAGGTTCTTTTGAAACCGCTCTTAGTTCTTTCTTGTATCGTGTCCGGTTCTTCTCAATCACCTGCGTTGCCGCCTGCACGATCCGGTAATCGGAACGATAATTTTCACCGAGATACACAATCTTACAATCTGGAAAATCCTTTCGGAACTGCTGCATGATCTCTGGTCTTGCGCCCCGGAATCCATAGACCGACTGGTCGTCGTCTCCAACGATACATGCATTTTGCCGTGGATTTGCCAGCATCCGGAAAATCTCATACTGAATCCGGTTACTATCCTGAAACTCATCCACCATGATATACGGAAACAGACTCCTGCATTTGTCCAGAATATCCGGTCGTGCTGTCAAAAGCTCATAACAGAGCACCATCATATCATCGAAATCAATCAGCTTCCTGCGTTTTAACTCCGCATCCAGCCGTCGGTACAACTCCCGAAACGCATGCTCCGGCATGTCCTTACTATAATAATTTTCCACATCCATCATGTCACATTTGACAAGGCTTACCTGAGAGACAATGCTACTTACAATCTCTTCCTTGTTCTCGTAGCTAAGCTCCATCGTATGTAAGATCTGTTCAATAATTCCCCGCTTTTCTTCCTCGGAAATCACCCGCAACATAGATTGCCCATATGCAGTTTTTAAAATCCAATAAAATATGGAATGAAAGGTTCCAAATCGAACCGGATATTCCTTTCCAGGTGTCATCGCACGAAAGCGCTGCTGCATCTCCCCTGCGGCTGCCCGTGTAAAGGTTATAACAAGAATATCTGCGGGTGAAACACCCGCAGATTCTATCAGATACTTGATTCGTTTTGTAATTACAGTTGTCTTCCCGGAGCCCGGTCCTGCAATCACCATCATAGGTCCATCCACATGCGAAACCGCCTTGGATTGTGCCTCGTTTAATTTCATATTATACATTCGCTCCACAGCACTTCTTATACTTCTTTCCACTTCCGCAAGGACATGGATCGTTACGTCCAACCTTTGGTGGCTTTACGATTGTCTTGGAAGACTTCTGGATCTTGTACAGTTCCTTTCTTCTCTCAGGAGTCAGGATCTTATCCCACTGTGGAAGTGTATACAACCACTCTGCGTTGCAGTCTACCATGTTCATGTAAAGCTTCTCTGGATCATAGCCAAGTGCTACCTGTGAGTCTTCTTCCAGCTCATCGACCTTATTTGGCACGATCAGGCTGTCCTCGATACCATCCAGAAATCCGATCATCAGCTCAATGCTCATATCGTACTTCTCAGCCAGTTCTTTGACTGTACCACCCTCGATCTCAACCGGATTCTCAAGAATCTTCTCATAAACTGCCTTTTCTCTCTGGAAATAACCAAGCCAGAACTCCTTTCCTTCTGGAGTTCTGTCATCAAGACTATATGCATGCTCACGCCATTCTGTTAATAAACTCATAACCGTACCTACACAGTGTTATCCTGTGTTTTCCTTTCATTTTTTCATCCAATCTAGTATAGCAAACCAGCCTTTATTTTTCAAGACCGATTCTTTTTGTGATTTTGCAGAACCTTCCCCAGCCAAAGCACCACATAAATGAGTATTGGCACTATGATCATCAGCGCAAGACTTGGCATAAAATATTTGCTGCCTGTCACGCCTGTCACAATCACCAATACGATCAATGCAAGAATCACGACGAGTCCCACCCACGCCATTACACGTAAGACTGGACGTCTGCGTATACTTTGTTCATATGTTTCTGTCTTTTTTTCTTCCATATTTTCTCCATCGTCACAGCATTTGCTTATTCATATCGAAGTGCATCGATTGGATTCAGGTTCGATGCCTTGACTGAAGGAATAAATCCGAACACAATCCCAATCACCATAGAGAAGATTACCGAGATTGCAATCGCAGCTCCACTGATTGCGACTGGAACCGATGCGACATCGGAAATCAGATACGCAAGTCCGACTCCGGCACCAACGCCAATAATACCACCCATGCTTGTAAGCACGGCTGCCTCTGTCAGAAACTGCATTAAAATCACAGATTTTCTTGCGCCCAATGCTTTCTTCAAACCAATTTCTCTTGTTCGTTCAGTAACGGATACCAGCATGATATTCATAACACCGATACCACCAACCAGAAGGGAGATACTTGCAATCCAGATTAACTGCTGGCTTGTCGATGCACTGACCTCCTGCATCGCCTTCGCAGTCTCAAGCAAATCTTCACTCTTATACTTGAAAGAACTGCTGCTCTCTTCCTCTGATCCAACTTCCGAAGCATTCTCACTGCTCGTTGCTGGCATGTACGAATTCATAATATCAGCAGTTTTCTTTCCTGCATTTGTCATGGCATCCGTACTCGCTGGCTTCACAACCAGATTGTATGGCTCATCAAACGAGAAGATTAAAGGCCAGTTCACATCTGTGATAAACACCTGACCGGAAGATGTATTTCCATAATAAGTATACCAGTCATTCATATTGGTAACCTTCGGAGTAAATCCATCAATCTGCTCGACAACCCCGACAATGATAAACGGTTCCCCCTTGATCTCCAAGGTCTTGCCGATCGGATTCTCGCTTGCAAACAATGTATTCGCTGCAACCGTATCCAGAATCACACTCTTTGTATAGTTTGTCCAGTCCAGATCCTCAAACAGTCGTCCGGTCTGCACCGTATATCCCATCACACTGAAATAATCTTTATCTATACCATAGACCGGGGCATTGCCCAGATCCTTTGTTCCGCTGTTGATGCCCTCGTAGAGTGCACCATAGCGGTAAGATGCGACAGCCGTTACCTCATCCACTGCCAGAATCTCATTTTTAATATCATCTGTGACCATCGGCATATTCTCCGGTGTAGAAGAATCGCCGGATGTATAGGTCCATTCACCCTGATACAATTTTACATTTACAATGTTATTTCCAGAGCCGACCAGATTCTCCTTGATCTGCTCACTCGTTCCCTTGATCGTCGATACGATCGCGATAATTGCTGCAATACCAATAATAATACCAAGCATGGTAAGAAGGGAACGCATCTTATGTGCCCAGATACCTTGGAACGATAATCTTATATTTTCTAACATAGACTAATTTCCTTTCTTATCAATTATACAGATCATCCGTCGACTTCTGTACAGTCTTTACGCCTTCCACCGCCTCATCGAGATATGGGAATGCAATGTAATCCTGCATCGTCAGACCACCGAGCACCAGCACGGAATCGCCGGATGTCTTGTTTCCTACCTTGATATAAGTCTTCTGAAGCTTACCATCGACATCCTTCATCACATAGTAGTTGCTTCCTTCCTGCTTCATAAATGCCTTTGACAGATAGAAGCCATTGCTTGTATCCTCCGAATCGGAATTCAGCGTAATCTCCATATACATATACTGGCTGACATCCGTCGCATCGGTCAACGCGATCTTAATCGGATAATAGGTTTCCACTTTAGAATTGTAATTGCTATAATTCTCATCCGGAAAGGTAGAGATTTCTGTAATCGTTCCTTCGTAATTCATACCGGTATCATAGCAATACATCGATACGGTATCACCAACCTTGACCGTCGACATCGCAAGCTCACCAATCTGACTTTCGACCAGATATCCGTCCGCTGCACTGACAACTAAGATTGGATCTCCGTTCGAAGCTGCTTCATCTGCGGTTGTCACACTCTTAACCACGCCATCAAAATTCGCAAGCACTTCTCCTGTGGAGTTCTGCAATTCCTCCATCTGAAGCTTGACCTGTGCGATTTCATACTGCGTCTGCATCGTTTTGATTTCCTGCTCTTTTTGAGCAATCTGATTCCTCAATTCTTCTCTTGTCGGAGGAATATCTGCATCTGGATCTGTATCTGAATCTGGTTGCGGTGCATCCGAACCGGTTGCAACCGGAACGACTGGTGCCTCCGTCGTCGGAATATCCTCTAACGGTGTAGTTGCCTTTAACTTTTCCAGCTCCCGCTGCGCATCTATGATTGCTACACGGGATAATTCCAGCTCCGATCTTTGCAGTTCCAACTGCAAGTCATTGGCAGTTGTATCATAGACAAGCAGTACATCGCCCGCCTTCACAGTCTGTCCTTCTGTCACCTTGATCTCCGATACGGACTGTGTCTTTCCAACATAGACCTTCTGCTCAGAATTCACGGTAACATTTCCACTCAGTGTGCTGTTGTCCCACATATTGGAAGCGTCATATCCAACATCACTGACTGCATATACGCCTGCAGTTTTACTATTCTGATTCTTCTGTTTCAAAGTGCGGAGTGCAAAATAAATACCACCAAGCACAACGACGCAGGAAAGAACGATAATGATTATTTTCTTTGCCTTATTCATGCTCATCACCTCCGGTCACCGGCTGAGCATCTCCCTCATACAGCTCACCATCAATGATTTTTACAACACGATCTGCATAAGACGCAATCTCATCGGAGTGCGTGATCATGATAATCGTCACACCCTGCTTATGCAGTGTGTCAAACAGTTCCATCACCTGTAAACCGGATTTGGAATCAAGTGCTCCGGTCGGCTCATCAGCAAGCAGAATTTTCGGATCTGCTACCATTGCACGTGCAATCGCCACACGCTGTTTCTGTCCACCGGAAAGCTGTGTCGGCTTGAAGCTGACACGATCCGCCAGGTCAACCATCTCCAGCATTTCTTTTGCCTTTTGCTTCCGCTTCTTAATTGGCACCTTGGCGTACTGCAGCGGAAGTGCCACATTGTCGAGCGCACTCTGTCTTGGCAATAAGTTAAAATTCTGAAATACGAATCCGATCTTCTGATTCCGCACTTCGGAAAGCTCTTTATCTTTGCATTTTTCAATCTCCACATCATCAAGCAGATAGGTTCCTGAAGTCGGCTTATCAATACATCCGATGATATTCATCAGCGTGGACTTGCCGGAGCCTGACGGCCCCATGATTGCCACATACTCGCCTTCTTCTACACAGAGATTGATATCCTTTAATACAGGCACTTCCATCGTGCCCTGAATATAATTCTTATAGATATTTTTCAATTCCAGTAACACTATTGCACCACCTCGCTATCGCTGTCTGGCTCAGACTCCATCTGCGGCGCAACTTCTTCCACGGAACCATCAATACCGTCCGTATTCGCACCATCATCAATATTTTCTATGTTACCATCATCTAAAATACCATCATCGGTATATCCATCAATATAGCCATCATCCGTGTAACCATCGATGTAGCCATCCTCTGTATATCCGTCATCGATACTTCCGTCATCATAAGAACCATCGTCGATACTTCCATCATCCCCTGTATCGTCGATCATAACATCCTCATAGTTATGTGTGACTTTCATGCCTTCCTTGACACGATCCTCTGGATATGCGATATAATCATCCTCCGTCAGGCCAGACAGAATCTGATACCGCATCATATCCTCATCATACTCACCAAGCTCGACCTTACGCTTCTCGATGTATCCCTTTGCATTTTCTGCCCATACATAGGCACCGTTGTCCTCCTGCATGATGTAATACTCATCCAGCCACAGACCATCTTTCACAGCGCCTTGTCCATAATCTGCTTCTACGTAAACATGCTGTCCAAGCATCAGTCCATCTGTACTGTCCAGACTGATATAAAATGGATACTTTGTTGCGGTTGTTCCTGAATTTCCATAATAGTCATTGCTGTTTCCGTTATCTGGATGCTCCAGATCAATCTTTGTCACTGTACCTGTCCATGTCGAATCATCCACTCTGGAACGAACGATCATGCTCTGTCCCTCTGACATACTACGAACAGTCAGCTCACTTGCGGTTGCCTTGATCCGGTAATCGCCCTTTGCCATAATTGTGATATATGCATTACTTGTAGAATCTGAACCATTATCAGAATCACTATTATTGCTATCATCATCTGAGCTGCTCGTTGAATTGTTCTCATTGATCGTCTTAATAATACCATCCATTGGTGCAACGACCTTTGTGTTCTCCATAGAGAGCTTCTGACGATCAATTTCCAGCTGTTTTGCACTTGCATCATAGTTTGCCTGATTGACCTGTGCCTGCAGATTCTGGATCTGTGCGCTATAGCTTAACTGCTCCTCCGCTGGTGCTGCTGCCTTCTCTGTCGTAAGCGATGCAATCTGTTGATTCAGTGTCGCAATGTTATTGTTGATGCTTGTAAGCTCCAGCTCCAACTGACGAAGCTGCAGCTCCATGGACTCGGTATCGTACTCAAACAGTACGTCACCTGCCTTGACTTCATCTTCTTCCTTCACATACAATTCCTTGACCTTCTTGTCACTGTCACGGTTTACACCCTTGACCTCCTGTGACTCAACCGTTCCCATATAACGGCTTTCTGTCAGGTCATATCCTCCATTTAAGTCGGATACCTTTGTGGCATATACCAACTCTTCGTCTGATGCCTTTTTATTATGCAGAACATAATAAATTGCTCCGGCTGCGCCTGCAAGAACAAGCAGTACTACAATTAAAATGATGATTCCCTTTTTCTTCATTTCCATACCTCTTACTTTTCTTTTTTTATCAGGTGAAACCAATCCTGTATATGCTTTTCATATCCGAGATTCCCCGGCTTATAGAATGTTCTCCCTACTAACTGATCTGGCAGATACTGCTGCTCCACATAATGATTTTCATAGTCGTGTGCATACTTGTATCCGACATTGCCAAGCTTTGCCGCCCCGGAATAATGCGCATCCCGGAGATAGACCGGCACCTGACAGTTTCCAACCTCTTTCACTGCCTGCATCGCATCAAAAATCGCATTGACTACTGCATTGCTCTTCGGTGCACATGCCACATAGGTTGCCGCCTGCGCCAATATGATCTGTGCCTCTGGCATACCAACACGTTCCACTGCCTGTGCACATGCGGTTGCCACCTGTATTGCCTGCGGGTCTGCGTTGCCGACATCCTCACTGGCACAAATCATAATTCTTCTGGCGATAAATGTCACGCTCTCCCCTGCGTATAACATCTTTGCCAGATAATACACGGCGGCATCCGGATCGGATCCGCGCATGCTTTTTATAAACGCGGAAATAATATCATAGTGATTATCTCCGTCTTTATCATATCGTATGGAACGCCTCTGAATGCACTCCTCTGCCACAGGAAGATCGATCACAATTTTCCCCGTCTCCGGATTCCGCTCGGTCGACAGGATGCCAAGCTCAACTGCATTCAGTGCATGTCTCGCATCGCCCTCCGACATATCTGCCAGAAAATCAACTGCCTCCTCCGTAATCTCCGCGTCATAGCTTCCCATACCCTTTTCGGTATCGGTCACCGCACGCCGGATCAACGTCTTGATATTCTCCTTCGACAACGGCCTTAACTGAAAAATAGAAGAGCGCGATATCAACGCAGAATTCACTTCAAAATAAGGGTTCTCCGTTGTCGCGCCTATCAGTATTACCGTTCCATCCTCTACAAACGGGAGAAGATAATCCTGCTGCGCTTTGTTAAACCGATGAATCTCGTCCACAAAAAGAATCGTCTTCTTGCCGTACATTCCGAGATTATCTTTTGATTCCTTCACCACTGCCTCGATATCCTTCTTCCCGGCAGTCGTCGCATTCAGTTCCTTAAATACCGCGCTCGTCGTATTGGCAATCACCATCGCAAGCGTTGTCTTCCCCGTCCCTGGTGGACCATATAAGATAATCGAGCTGAGCTTATCTGCCTGTATCACACGATACAACAGCTTATCCTTTCCAAGAATGTGTTCCTGCCCTACTACCTCGTCCAATGAAGTCGGTCGAAGCCGCTTTGCAAGCGGGGATTCGCCCTTCTTCATGTTTGTCTCTCTCATATAATCAAATAAATCCATTTGTTTTTACCTAGATGATCTCAAGCTTGCGAATCAGGCTGTCAAACTTCATGATATCAATCGGTTTACACATGTACTCCTCATAATCATCACTCGCATAACTTGCATCAAACCCTTCATCAAGTGCACTGATCATAATTACCTTACAACGCTTGTCTCTTGGTGTGCCAAGCTTCCGCTCCGCATCCCGGATAGACGCCAGTGCCTTATATCCATCAATCTTTGGCATCATAATATCCATACAGATCAGATCGAACCGTTCGTTCGTGCTGACCGCATTTACAAATTCATCCACGGCCGCGATTCCATCTCTTGCCAGTACGACTTCACCATACTTTGACAACAGCTTCTGCATAAATTTTCCACTTGCCAAATCGTCCTCTGCTACTAATACTTTCATAAACTGCCTCCCAATCCTATTCTCACGCTTATTTTTTTATCTGAAGTAACTGCATCCATTTCTGAATATTATCCATATATTCTTCCTTGAACGACTTCTTGTGATAAGAAATTCTGCGTTCCAATATATGACTCATCGCCATACCCGTTACATTGTTTGCCAACACAGGCGCCGAAATGACGTCTGAGATTTCTCCGGCGTCCATTGCTTTTTGAAACAAGTCTCCCAGAAATGCCAAACGTTCTGTGATGCACCATGCAATCTTCTCCCGCGTCTCCACGATATGTAACAGTTCTTCATACTGAAGCATCAATGTGGAAATCGCATAATAGTTATCATAATAGGTTGCATACGCTTCCAGATAATCGATCAGTTTTTCCACATAGGTTGCATCCTTTGCCTGCACCGTCTGACGAATGCCTTTGTCAAACTTTGAATATGTCTCGACCACCTCCACGAGCACTTCATCAATGCCGCCAAAATATTTGTACAGGAGTGCCTCTGACATATTTTCCTTCAGGGCAAGGTTTTTAGTTGTAAGAGCTGATAATCCGGATTCGCTGATAATTTCGATTGCAGATGCGATTATTCTATCTTTTCTCGATACAAAGCTGTCCCCCAATAGTCTTCCTCTCCGTCCTATTTTTTACATACGTTCATTCTATGCCATTTGCCTGTTTTTGTCAATAAAATACAAAAATAGGAGCCATCGTTTTACACGGTGACTCCTACTTTGTTTCACTCAATAAATATAACAAATCCCAATTCAAAATTCAGTATAACAATGCATGCAGAATCTATAAAATATAGGTACCCTGTTACTTGATTAAGTTAAACTACTTGATAACAGTTACGTTTGTAGCCTGTGGTCCCTTCTCGCCATCAACAACATCAAACTCAACCTGCTGATTCTCTTCGAGGTTCTTGTAACCTTCCATGTTCAGTCCTGAGTAATGTACGAATACATCCTTGCCGTTCTCGTCTGTGATGAATCCAAAGCCCTTCTGGCTGTTGAACCACTTTACTGTACCTTTTGTCATGACAAATCCTCCAATTTTTAAAATCGCATTTCTATCTGAAAATGCGTCTTAACAATAGCACACACACGTGCATTCGTCAAGCATTTATCCTACAATATTTCCCAATTCTTTATCGTAAAAATAGACCGCATCTGACAGAAATTCCGTGTCGGGAACTACAAATTCATTGACTTCCCGCAATGTATTTTCTAACATTTCCTTTTCTTTTTTTGCATCTGTAAGACACAATAACAGCTCGTTCACACTCGACGGCACGATGTAGACACTTTTCCCCATCTGTTCTGCAAACGAGGCAACCACATCCTTGTAGAGCAGCATCGTGGCACCATAGATAAACTGCCGGTTCGATAGGATATAGACCTCCGGCTCCTCCGGATACACATGTTCCTGTGGAAACCGTGTCCGCAAAAACTCATCCAGCCGCATAAGAAATGGCGGAAACAACCGGATCGTATTCTCCTTTGCCATACAGTACAGTTCTTCCACTGTACATGCGCTCTTCTCCATGCTGTCATAGTCAATCAACGCAGACGCAATCCCCGCCTCGTCCATCTTTACAAGATAGCGGAACGTGATTGCCATATCATGAAACGGAATATACGGGCAGTTTGCAAGCGTCTCCTGATTGCGTTCGTAATTCACCAGACGCAAAAACACACGGCTCTGCATCTGATCCAGATCAACTGTCAACGGTTCCTGCTTTTGCAGGCAGTCTTCCACCCGTCTGTATTCCTTTGCGACCAGTTCTAACACATCCGAAAGCGATGTCTGCTGCCGCACCATATACTGATAATATTGTTCCAGATAAATCGTTGGGGATACATAATCTCCCTGCAATAAGATCACAAGTCCGACATGCTCGACGCCATTGTTATGACACACCGTCTCCAGCCGGATGCTCTCGATCTCATACTGCAAAAGATACTCTGCGATACCGTTTACCACGGCATTACAAAAAGATTTAAAATCCATACGCTCCATATTTAAAACTCCTTTATTCTAAATGATTCGCGTAGGAAAATTCAGACCGGACATGTCTGAATGATGACATCCCCTATTATATTTTCTTTTTTACAAAAGCACAACCACTTACAGCAAAGTTTTCAAAAATGCAACAAATAATTGCATTTCTTTATCGGTTCCAATGCTGATACGCAGATAATTGTCAATCCGTGGCTTATCAAAATACCGTACGAAAATCTTATTTTCTCTTGCCTTCTCAAATATTTCTTTCGCCGGAATCGTCTTGTGTGTTGCAAATACGAAGTTCGCACTTGATGGAAGCACAGTAAATCCTAGTGCCTCGATCTCCTTTACAAACCATGTTCTCATATCGACAACCTTCTTGACCATCTCCTTGAAATAGTCATCCGCCTTGATGGAGCATGTTCCAAGCTCGATGCTTGTCAGATCCATCGTATAGGAATTGTAGGAATATTTGACATCATTTAAGTAACCGATCAGCTTCTCATTTCCGATCGCATATCCGATACGGAGTCCTGCCATCGAACGGGACTTCGAGAATGTACGGACAACAAGCAGATTGTCAAATTCCTTCAGAAGCGGCAGTGCTGTCTGTCCACCGAAGTCGACATATGCCTCATCCACGATCACGATCACATCCGGGTTGTGGCTTACGATGTCACGCACAAATTCAACCGGCTCTGCGATTCCGGTCGGTGCATTCGGATTTGGGAATACAACGCCGCCATTTTCCCCATAATAATCGGACGCTTTGATACGGAAGTCCGCATCGAGCGGTTTCGTCTCATATGGAATCCGGAGCATATCTGCCCACACATCGTAGAAGGAATATGTAATATCCGGGAAGAAAATTGGCTTTCCCGAATTGAAAAATGTCATAAATGACATCGCAAGTACGTCGTCGCTTCCGACACCGACAAATACCTGCTTTTTATCCACACCGTGATACGCTGCGATTGCATCAACCAGCTTTGTCGCTGCCGGATCCGGATACAGACGCAGATTCTCTAACTCTACCTGCTTATTTAATACCTCCGGTGCCGGTGGATATGGATTCTCATTTGTATTTAACTTGATAATGTCCTGTTCCTTTGGCTGTTCGCCCGGTACATACGGTACAACCTTTCGTATATTTGCTTCCCAGTTTCCCATAAGTCTCGTTCCTCCAAACTATTTCAGTCTCTTTAAGATCTCCAGTGTATATTCCCACGTTCTCTGCACGCTGTCAACATGCAATCGCTCGTTCGGTGTGTGGATATCATACATCTGCGGGCCATACGATACGCAATCCAGATCCTTCATCTTATCCATGAAAAGTCCACATTCCACACCCGCATGGATCACATCCAGCTTCGACTTCCCGCCATATAACTCCTCGTAGACAGCGACCATCACATCGCGCAGCTTTGACTCCTGCTTATACTCCCATGCCGGATATGCCCCGCTCTCCGTGTACTGTCCACCCAGACGCTCACACAATGTCCGGATCTGTAACGCAAGCAGATTCTTCTCACTGCCTACACTGCTCCGCACCGAAAATCCCATCTGTACTTCATCTTCCTTCATGGTTAGAATGCCAAGATTGAGCGACGTCTGCACAAGTCCCGGCATCGCTTCACTCATTTTCTGCACGCCATTTGGAAGCAGTACGAGTGCATCGATAATTGCATCGCCGCACGCACGGTTCATCACCTGTGCCACCGCTTCTGTGCATTCTTTTATCTTCAATGTCACAGCCGGATCACTTACCTCATATTCATGGTGGATCGTCGTCTGAAGCGTCTGCACTGCCTGATGTACGGCATCCTTTGCTTCTGCTTCCACGACAAACACTGCCTGTGCCGCACGTGGAATTGCATTATCCTTCTTGCCACCGTCGATCGACACGAGCCGGATGTCTGCCGCTGCCTGTATCGACTTTAACGCTCTGCCTAGCGTCTTGTTCGCATTCGCGCGCTGCTTGATGATTTCCATGCCGGAATGTCCGCCGAGCAGTCCATCCACGCTAAGCTGCATACAGACCGGCTGTGACAGGCTGCACGCTTCCCTCTCGATCGGCATATGGCAGACCGCCGTCATACCTCCGGCACAGCCGACCAGCAGCTGTCCCTCATCCTCCGAATCGAGATTCAACATATACGATGCCTGCAGATCCTCTGTCGTGATGCCTGCTGCACCGAGCATACCGATTTCTTCATCCACGGTGATTACAACTTCGAGTGCCGGATGCGGAATATCCGAGGCATCTAAGATGGCAAGTGCAAACGCAACGGCAATTCCATCATCACCGCCAAGGGTTGTCCGGTCTGCGTGAATCACATTTCCCTCGAGCACCAGGTCCAATCCCTGCGTATGGAAATCAATCTCCTTGTCGTCCGTCTTCTCGCAGACCATATCCATATGTCCCTGTAACATCACGACCGGCGCATCCTCGTAACCGCTCGTCGCCGGTTTCTTGATGATGACATTTCCAAGTGTATCCTGTCTCACATAGAGATTCCGTTCCTTTGCAAATGCAACCAGATAATCGCTGATTGCCTGTGTGTCCGAAGATCCGTGCGGAATCCCACAGATCTCCTCAAAATAATGAAAGACTGCTTTCGGTTCTAACTGTGCAAGCACTGCCATATGGCTGCCTCCTTTTATTACATTACTGCTTTTTAATCTCTTTTATACTATCTTCAAAGGCTGCTATGAAATGCGCCACCTTCTCTTCCGTCCGCAAATGTGCATCAAGATAGACTAATATCTCGCGCAAAGACTTCTGTGGAGAGTACTGATAATTGTTCTGGATCACACCGATATCCCAGCCCTCGGCAGCCCACGCCTGATTTGCTGCTGCAAGCAGTGCCTCATTCTCGCAGATGACTTTGAGCTGTGTATCCACACTGTAACTATATGGAGACTTCACATCGAGATAGATGCGTGTCTCGCCAAATACATCCTCCGCTGCCGAAGAGGTTGCAGCCAGAATGTCATAATAGCCTTCCTCCACTGCAAACTGTTCAAGATCCATATCATACGATGCGAGATCCCGAATTGCAATCGCGAAAGTTACATCCTTCTTCTCACCCGGTGCAAGCTTCACCCTCTCGAAGGCTTTCAGCTCCTTCTCCGGCTTTGCAAGTGTGCTGTACGGATCATGAATATAGATCTGTACGACTTCGCTACCTGCGACCTTACCGGTATTCTCCACGGTTGTATGAACCTTGATCGTATCCCCATCGACTGCCGCATCCACCAGCTTGCAATCAAATGTTGTATACGACATGCCATAGCCAAATGGATACCTTGGCCGGAGCTTCTTCTTATCATAATACCGGTAACCGACGTAGATACCTTCGCCATACGATACATGATACCCATCTCCCGGGAAATTCATGTATGTTGGCATATCCTCGATCCGCTCCGGGAATGTGATCGTCAGTTTGCCAGATGGATTTACCTCACCTGCGATCATATCGGAAAGTGCCTTTGCACCTGCCATACCCGGAAGGAACGTTGCAAAGACTGCCTTTACATTGTCTGTATCAATCTCACGCATATCGATCGGTCCACATGTGTTCAGAACTAATATCACGTTCTTGCCGACCTGCGCTAATCGCTTTAACACTGCCAGATCCTCATCGGCAAGCGCAAGTGTCTTCCGGTCATTTCCCTCCATACCCGGTACGATGCCGATCACAACCGCATACTCTGCCTGCGCTTCGTCAACCACATCGAAATACCGTGCAAACTCTGCCGCTACATCCCCGTGACGACTTGTATCAATCCCGGCAGAACCGGAGCCACACTCTAACATCTGTGCATGTCCGCTGCCAAGCAGTGCGATCTTCGTATGCTTTGCAAGCGGGCAGGCTGCCTCATTCTTAAGCAGTACAATTCCCTCGCAGGCTGCCTCGTAGGCTGCCTCGTCCGTCTGCTTTATGATTTCATCTACCGGAAGCTTGTCAACTTCTTCCTTCTTATAGTTCTCTGTAATCCACTTGATTGCAGTAAGTACACGTTCGCATGCCTGATCGACCTTCTCCTCTGACAATGTGCCTGCTTTCACTGCATCATAGATTGCCTGTGGTTCGCCCGGTCCCGGCATCGCGAGATCCGTTCCGCCAGCAAGTGCCTTTGCAGGATCTAAGACAGCGCCCCAGTCCGACATTACCATACCGTCAAAGCCGAAATCCTTGCGCAGCTTCTCCTCTAATAACCATGCACTCTCTGTACAGCGCACACCGTTGATCCGGTTGTACGCATTCATGATAGACTTCGTGCCACCCTCTTTTACGCACGCACGGAAGCCCGGAAAATAAATCTCCTCCAATGCACGCTTTGAGATTGTCTCATCGATTCCTACCCGGTTTGTCTCCTGACTGTTCGCCGCATAATGCTTCACCGTCGCAGAGACACCATAGCTCTGGATGCCCTTGACGATTTCCGGTGCAAGCTTTGATACGACACACGGATCCTCGGAATATCCCTCGAAGAGACGTCCATTTCTCGGATCTCGCAGAATGTTGACATTTGGTCCGAGCAGGAAATGCACGCCATAGACACAACACTCTAATCCAAGTGCCTCACCAACCTTGCGGATTACCTCCGGATTCCACGTACAGCCAAGCAGAATGCCCGGTGGGTAACAGCCCGGTGCATAATCCTTTCCCTGCAGGCGCACGTCCATATGCTTCTTCACCCAGCCGTATAACACCTTCTCATCTTCCGAAAGATTCTCCGGCTCGAAATAGTGCTCGATCACATGCACGAGTCTCGTGCTTCCGATCATATTGACCGGCTTGCTCGTATCTGCGTCGATCTGCTTACGCTCCTCGGCATTCGACCAGTCCTCATACTCGGTCATATCGCCGAATACCTGCTCCAGATTCATACCGGTTGCACCGTCCAGAAGCTGCATACGCGGCACACCGAGACGGTCGATTCCATAGCTTCCGAAGAAGGTCGCACCATTTACCAGATGCGCCTTCTCCTCGAGCGTCATATCCTTTATAATTTCCTGTATTTCCATTTCTTTTCCTCCAGTATATAGATAGCTTTATGCAGCCAGTGCAAAATATGCGATCACGGCGATACCGAGAATGATACGGTACACACCGAACGCCTGAAAATCATGTTTCTTGATGTAACTCATCAGGAATTTGATAACCACTAATGATACGGCAAACGCCACCGCACAGCCAACGATCAGGATGATAAGCTCGGAGCTTGTGATTGCCACGCTCATCTTGATTACCTTCAGGAGAGAATATCCGAACATAACCGGAACTGCTAAGAAAAATGTAAATTCAGCAGCTGCCACACGGGATACACCGATCAACAGCGCACCGATGATTGTGGACCCGGAACGGGATGTACCCGGCACAATCGATAATACCTGAAAAAGGCCGATCAGAAATGCCGTCTTATATGTGATATCTTCCAGCCTCTCCACCTTCGGTGTCCGTGTCTTGTTCCGGCGTTCCACGATGATAAAGACAATACCATAGAAGATCAGGGCTCCTGCGATCACATAGGGTGTCTCAAAATGTACACTGATATAATCATCAAACAAGAGCGTCACAATGGCACCCGGAATACAGGCAGCAACCACCTTGAACCAAAGGGAAAACTTCTCCCTTACACAGACCGGTTTCGTCCTATCATTCCACTGGAATGGCCACATTTTGTCCCAGAACAACAGGACAACTGCGAGAATCGCTCCAAGCTGGATCACAACAAAAAACATATCCTTGAACTCGTCAGATGCCTGAATCCGGATAAACTCATCCACAAGCAGCATATGTCCGGTACTACTGATTGGGAGCCACTCGGTGATTCCCTCTACGATGCCTAAAAATACGACCTTCAAAATCTCTACTAAGCTTAACATGTTTTCCTCCTGCATACACACTCGTACACGCCTGCATTATCTAATTTTTAATTTTTCTTCTATTGCATGGATCACCGTCTCCAAAGCCTTGATCCGTGCGTATTTTTTATCATTTGATTCCAGAATCTGCCACAGTGCATACGTCGTGTTTGTCTTCTGAAGCATCTCATCCACTGCCGCCTCGTACGCATCCCACTTCTCCCGGTTCCGCCAGTCTTCATCGGTGATCTTCCAGCGTTTCTCTGGCGTATTCTGGCGAAGTGTGAACCGCTCTAACTGGGTATCCTTGTCGATCTGCACCCAGAATTTCACAATGACGGCACCCCAGTCGGCAAGCTCCCTCTCGAACTCATTGATCTCGTTGTACGCCCGCTGCCAGTCATTTTCTGAACAGAAGCCTTCCAGCCGTTCCACCATCACACGTCCATACCATGTCCGATCAAAGATCGCAACATGCCCGCTCTTCGGCAGTCTCGTCCAGAAACGCCACAGGAAATGCCGGTTCTTCTCGTGCGGCTCCGGACTTGCGATCGGATGTACCTCATAGCCGCGCGCATCGAGTGCCGACGCGATTCGCTTGATATTACCGCCCTTTCCGGCTGCATCCCAGCCTTCATAGGCAATGATAACCGGTATCTTCTTCCGGTACAGCACATTGTGAAGCTCCGACAACCGCTTCTGCAGCTTCGACAGCTTCTCCTGATATTCTTCTTCGGTAAGTTCCTTGTTCAAATCCACATCCGCAAGCTTCGGGATTGGAGAAAGCGGGAACAGATTCGGCAGGATCGGTACTGCACGTCCACTGTTTGCAAGCGCAGTCTCAATATTCTGATTGATACGCTCTAAGATCTGCAGCTCTGCCCATTTCTTACTCTTTGCATCAATGGCATACCACGGTGCATACGACTGGTTTGTCTGCTCCATATAGGTCTGATAAACCTCTGAACATTTCTTATGCTTTTTGTTCTGCCACAAGTCCTCCTCGGAGACACGCCATGCCGTGTTCTCATCGGCAAGCAGTTCCTCCATCCGTTTCTTCTGCTCATTCTCATCAATATAGAAGAAGAATTTCAGGATCGTGTAGCCGTTATCCGAAAGTGTCCGTTCAAACCGCTTGATACTGCGGATCTTCTTCTCAAACGCTTCCTCGTCCAACTGCTCATGCACGCGGTCTTTCACGATTTCTTCCATCCAGCCGCCATCCATGAACGTGAACTGTCCATTCTCCGGAATCCGCTTGAAATACCGGTATAAAAATGGTTTCCGAAGCTCGGTCGGCTCCGGCTGATCCATCGTCTCAACATGGAAAAAACGCGGATCCATGTTCTTAATGATCTTGCTTAACACACTGCCCTTTCCGGCAGCTCCAAATCCCTCGAACAAAACCAGTACCGGAAGCTTTGCTTCTTTGACCTTGATCTGCAAGGTGGCAAGCTTCTCTCTCGCTGCAGACAGTCTTTTGCCAAGCTCCTCATCCTTCGGTTTCGTGATTGATGCGATCGTTTTCTCCATAGGCATCCTCCTTCTTACCTCTTACGGCAAATCAACAAAATGGAACTTCTTCCTTCCCTGTGCATAGTCGTCGACGATATGTCCATCGCCAAACAACTTATATTTGTAGCTGAGCAGTCCCTCTAATCCGACCGGACCTCTCGCATGTAATTTACTTGTACTGATGCCGACCTCTGCACCGAATCCATAGCGGTAGCCATCGGCAAACCGTGTAGAACAGTTCTGGTATACGCCTGCCGAATCAACCATTCGCATGAAATGAAGTGCTGTCTCCTTGTTCTCAGTCACGATGCTGTCTGTGTGATGGGAACCATGCCGGTTGATATGGTCGATTGCCTCATCCACGGATGCAACAACCTTCGCTGACAGAATATAATCAAGGTACTCGGTATCATCGTCCTTCTCCGTCGCAGGTACGCAATCCACAAGTGCCTGAATCTCCTTCGTGCCGCGCAGCTCAACATGCTTCTCCTTGAGTGCCTGTGCCAGCTTCGGAACCAGATCTTTCGCGATATCCTTGTGTACCAGCAAAGTCTCCACCGTGTTGCAGGCGCTGACATACTGTGTCTTCGCATCTAAGATGATCGGAATCGCCTTCTCGATATCCGCATCCTTATCTACATAGATATGGCAGATACCATCCGCATGCCCCATAACCGGGATATTCGTATGACTCATAATATACTGCACAAATGCATTGGACCCACGTGGGATCAGCAGATCCACAGAGCTCTGACAGGTAAGCAGCTCATTGATCTCACTTCTTGCCTCGAGCTGCAGCATACAGTTTTCCGGAAGTCCAGCTTCCCGTACCGCTGCATAGATCGTATCAAATAGGATCTTGTTGCTCTTTGTTGCCTCACTGCCGCCCTTTAAGATCACACAGTTTCCACTCTTGATACAGAGTGCGGATATCTGCACGAGTGCATCCGGTCTTGCCTCGAAGATTACGCCGATCACACCGATTGGACATGTCTCACGATACAAGGTAAGTCCCTCATCGAGCTCTCTGGCAAGCTTCGTCTGGAACAGTGGATCCGGCATCTGCACCAGATCATGGATGCCATTTATGACATCGCGCAACTTTCCTTCATCGAATTTGAGACGCTTTAAGACAGGCGCCGCAATCCCATCTTTTTCTGCCTGTTCCATATCCTGTCTGTTTGCTTCAAAGATCGCATCCTTGTTGTCCGTCAATGCTTTCGCAACTGCCAAAAGCGCCTGGTCACGAAGCTCACCGGTTGTGCCAGCGAGCTTCGGACTTGCCAGCTTCACAAGTCCTGCCTGTTCCTCTATCGTCATATGCTCCTCCTTGCTGTGTGTTCCACAAAAATCACAGAACTCACACATTGTATTTTCTTATTACTATCGTATAAAATTCGTCTGGTTCGAGCGGTCTGCCGTCGGTGGCATAAGCCCCTTCTCCTTACCAGCTTCTAAGCATTTCAATACCCATGCCATATTGTGTCCGAGGTTTCGCATCGTCTGCATACCCTCGAGATCCTTCGCCGCATCCTCTGCATTTCTTCCATGCACCTGATTCCAGTAGGTCGAACCGACGGTGATCATCTGCGTGATACCGAAATATTTGTTCAGCACATCAAAGGTTGTCGAAGTCCCACCACGTCTCGCAACTGCCACGGAAGCGCCCGGCTTATGCGCAAAATGCTTGCCACTGCTGTAAAATACCCGATCTAAGAACGACTGGATCCGTCCACTTGGATGTGCATAGTAAACCGGTGTACCGAATATGTATCCATCGGCGGCTTTTGCTTTCTCCACAAAGGCATTTACCGCATCATCCGAGAAGATACATCCGTTCTCTGTGCACTGTCCACAACCAAGGCAATCCGCGATCGGACCTCCGCCGATCTGAAAAATCTCATATTCGATGCCATCTTCCTCGAGAGCCTTTCCGACCTCTGTCAAAGCTGCCATCGTCGTTCCATTGATATGGGAACTTCCGTTCAACATCAATACTTCCATTTTATTCCACTCCTTATTCTAACTGATTTCTCTATAAAATTACAATTTTATCCAAGTGCCACATCGAGCACCATCATCAGCGCAAAGCCGATCGCGGTACCGATCGTTCCGATATTCGTGTGCTCGCCCGCCTGTGCTTCCGGGATCAGCTCCTCCACAACAACATAGATCATCGCACCGGCTGCAAAAGACAGGAAATACGGAAGAATCTTCGTCATCTGTGCTGCAAGCAGGATCGTCAGGAATCCAAACACCGGCTCCACCGCGCCGGATGCCATACCACACAGGAATGCTTTCGACTTTCCCATACCCTCGCCTTTTAATGGCATAGAGACAATCGCGCCCTCCGGGAAATTCTGGATTGCAATACCAAGTGACAAGGCAAATGCACCCGTGATCGTAATTCCGGAATTGCCAGCCAATGCACCTGCGATCGTGACACCGACCGCCATTCCCTCTGGGATATTGTGCAGCGTAACCGCAAATAACATCATCATCGTCTTGCTGATCTTCGCATGCACACCCTCCGGCTTATCGCTGTTTAAGTGCAGATGCGGGATCAAAGTATCGAGTAACAACAAAAATGCAATACCAAACAAAAATCCGATGGTCGCCGGTCCCCATGCGATTCCGCCCTGTGCCTCCGTCATTTCGATTGAAGGAATCAGAAGGGACCAGACTGACGCTGCAATCATCACACCGGACGCAAACCCAAGCAATGCTTTCTCGATCTTCGGGGCGATCTTCTCTTTCATAAAAAATACCATTGCCGCACCAAGAGTTGTTCCTATAAAAGGTATGCCAAGGGCAATCAATATATTCATATCTGCCTCCTTATTTTACAATTACTTATATTATATACAAAATGAACGGAAACGGCAACAAAGAATAAAGGATTGCACGGTATAAACCAATGCAATCCTTTCCCGGGGGGTCAGATAGAGTTAAGTAATAATTCTTCTATTTGTTCAATTCTGTCACAAGCATTGGAAGTGCCCGTTCAAAATTCACACCATACCAATGACTATCAGCTGTCTTTTTTATACTGTCCACAACAAAATCCGCTGCCAGCGCCGATGCTTCCCGGATTGTCCTTCCCTGCATCATTGCACCGGTAAATGCTGCTGCATAACAGTCACCGGTTCCATGAGAGCTCTTTGGTACCTTCTCTGTAAAATAGTACTCTGCCTCGTCCTTCATGCAATCATATACCACCACACCAATCTTGTCCTTCTCGAAGCTGATTCCCTTCAAAACAGCCTTTTTACAGCCAAGCTTTGCCAGTGCCTTAAGAACCATCTGCACATATGCTTCATCCTGTCCATCTAACCGCAGCTCACTTCCTGTCATAAATGCCGCCTCTGTGATGTTAGGAAGGATAATATCCGCACTGCCACAGAGCTTAGCCATCTGTGCAACAAATGCATCATCAAATCCATAATACAGACTTCCATTATCCGCCATAGCCGGATCTACAATCAACATGCCTTCCTCTTTTACTACCTGCTTTCTTAAATCATACACATATTCAATCTGTGTGATGCTACCAAGATATCCGGTATACAAACAGTCAAACTGAATTTTCTCCTTTTTCCAGTGATCCATGATTCCCGGAATATCATCGGTCAGATCCCGGAATGTATATCCGGTAAACCCTCCTGTGTGCGTTGATAATACCGCCGAAGGCAGAATAATCGTCTCCACACCACACGCTGAAATAATCGGAAGTGCAACCGTAAGCGAGCACTGTCCCACACATGAAATATCCTGAATCGTTAAAACCTTTTTATCTGTCATGCCTAACTCCTTTTTTATTTTTACCAACTATATCGTTTCTGTGGCTTTGTGTAAATCTCCAATTACGAAATATATAAAAATGTCAGATTTACAAAAATATAAATATAGTATATACTTTCCTGGTAGGAAACAGTCAATTATATATAACATCACGGCATTTACAGCTTACAATGCCAGAATACAAAAAAGGAGCTTATCATGTTAACCTATTCCTTTGATAAACGCGGTAACCAAAGCCTATACGAATATCTTTATAACTGCATGAAAACCGACATTATAAACGGCGTTTTATCTCCAAACGAAAAACTACCATCCAAACGTGCATTTGCGGGCAATCACGGTATCAGCATCGTCACCGTTGAAAACACTTATGGGCAGCTCATGGCAGAAGGATACATTTATTCCAAACCTAAAAGCGGATTCTTTGTTTCGCCAATACAAAGTCAGATTGCTTCCGCAGATAGTAAATCTGACCTTATCGTGATGCAAAAGCGACCTGATAACAGCTCTGCTATTAATCTGGTTTCCAATCATACTGCTTCCGACAATTTTCCCTTTTCCATCTGGGCAAAGCTGACACGACATATCTTAAGTGAGCAAAGTCCAACACTGCTAACTCCCCCTCCTTCAGGAGGTGTACCGGAGCTGCGTACCGCCATTGCAAAGCATCTTCACGAATTCCGTGGTATCACAGCCTGCCCGGAACAGATCATAATTGGTGCAGGAACAGAATACCTGTATGGTCTGATCGTACAATTACTCGGACGCAGTCTCATCTACGGACTGGAAAACCCAAGCTCCAAAAAGATCCGAAGCATATACGAGGCTCTCGGTGTGAAAATAGCACCTCTCGAGATGGATGAGGAAGGAATCCTCTTAGATGCACAAAATCTGACAGTCCCCGATATTATCCAGATATCACCCTCCCACCACTTTCCGACCGGTATCGTAACCTCCGTCAGCCGGCGATATGGTCTGCTTCAATGGGCAAACGAATCAACTTCCCGTTATATCATAGAAGATGATTACGACAGCGAATTTCGTCTGCAGGGGAAACCAATTCCATCCTTGTTTTCAATGGATACAACAGACAGGGTAATCTATTTTAACACCTTTACCAAAAGCCTTGCTTCCACAATCCGTGTAAGTTATATGGTTCTTCCAAAGTCACTGTTGCATTTGTATTACAGCAGACTTGGCTTTTATGCCTGCACCGTTTCAAACTTCGAACAATACACTCTCGCCGCATTTATCCGGGAGCAATATTTAGAAAAACACATTAACCGTATGCGAAACCACTATCGCTGCCTGCGCGACGAACTAATTACCGGCCTGCAAAACAGTCCGCTTGCAAGGGCAGTCACGATCAGTCAGGAAAATGCGGGACTGCATTTTCTGTTGCACATTAACAGCTGCAAAAGTGATCAGGAATTACAATCACTCGCCCGTACACAGGACATCACGCTTGCATTTGTATCTGATTATTACAGCTTTGATTTCAAATCTGATATAAGCCGTTACGACCATACTGCAATTATCAACTATTCCGGCCTTAATATACAGGATATTCCGATAGTCATCGAACGGCTCAGCCGGGCATGGAGCAAATCTCTTTAACCGGCTGTGGAATGATCTGATTTTTATCCCGCATTCATATACATTCAAGAAAATGTATATTTTCTTCTCAAATAACAAATGATATACTTATACTTATCTTTTCTATAAAAACACAAAGGAGGATGTTATGTTCACTTATACTATATGGCAATGGATCGCTTTTTTCGTCATCTACTGCCTGATTGGCTGGATCGGCGAAAGCTTGTATGTATCCTGGGAGCACAGGAAATGGGTTAATCGTGGATTCCTGCATGGACCATTTCTTCCTATTTACGGTTTTGGTGCTGTTATCATTCTGATATCCACCATTCCTGTCCGCAATAATTTTTTTCTGATCTTCCTGTTTGGTATGCTCGGTGCCACCTTGCTCGAATATTTTACCGGATGGGTAATGGAACAGATTTTTCATGTGAAGTACTGGGATTACACCTACGACTTCTGTAACCTGCATGGGTATATCTGCCTTGGCTGTTCCCTGACATGGGGGGTCTGTGCACTGCTTCTGACCGGACTTATTCATACCCCGATTGAAAAGCTTGTGCTTTCACTTCCGGTCGTGCTACTAACAGTCGTTGATATCCTGTTCGCAGTCTATTTCATCTGGGACATGATCTCCTCTGCGCAGGAAGCATTTGATCTAAAGAAAATAATCCTCGAAAACGAGGAAGTGCAGCGTATGCAGAAGCGTCTTGATGTCGTTCTTGCATTTGCCGAGGATGATAAAACAAAATTCCAGGATTATCTGAAGGAAAAAGGAATGGGATTTAATAAATTTAATAAAAGTAAGGAAGAACTGGCTGAAGAATTCCAGAACCGGCTTCAGGCAGCCAGAGAACGCGTTGAACACCGTTCCCTGAAAGCACGTATGCACGCCACCCGTATCTTACGTCGTAACCCAGACTCCGTATCTTACAAGCATAAGACGGAATTTGAGTCAATCAAAGAACGTTTAATCAACATGAAAAATAAATAAGCATTCCTACAAATCCGGATATAAAAAAAGTATCACATCCTCTGCCTGCATTTTCTGAATATGGTACGGATCTGTTGTTTCATCCGTGTTCCATCGCATACTAATCGATTTTTCCAGATAGAAATGTCCGACTCCGCATTCCGGATATCTGGCATACCATGACGGATACTGTTTCTGCATCACCTGTTCTGCCAGTTTCACTGCATCACTCTTCGTACCATCTGCCAGATATGTTCCGCAGATACGCACGCCGGGCGGACTTGAATGTACAAGCAGCACACTTCCATCCCTGCACTGCCCTAAGCTCATCCAGACATGCCCCTCCATACTACATATATCTCCCGGTCGATAGTCCTGTTGTATGAGATACCCCCAGCCACGCGCAGCACACGCCTGCGCCATCCCGGATGCACCGGACACATATCCGTTTTCACCGTTTTTGGTATGAAATACATTGTAGAGCAGCCAGCCAATATAACCGGAGCAATCCAGACCGTCATGACTTTGATATCTTGTCTTGTCATAATCATACTGTTCATTCTGCCCTGCAGCATATTCGGTCCATCGTCCGGACACTCCAAGTGTAACGGCTTCTTCCCCGGCACCTGCGTCTTCCTTACTCCAGCCGCCACCCCAGATATACATTGTCTGTCCAACCGGAAGCAGTGATGTCCGAAGTAGCCGTTCCATAGAAAACTCACGCAAATACTCTGGTGCCGGTCTCTGCAATATAAAACTGAAATAAATTACAATCAAAAATAGCAGGACTCCTCCTGTCACCTGCCTGTTTCGCTTTGAACCGTTCATATGACCTCTTTTTATGCCTTTCCTTTATACATATGAAACAGTCCGGAAATAAATACTATACTAAAGCTTGCTCCTTTTGTTTTTCCACTCATAGCGACGCATAAATATTCTGCCTTTTTCGCGAATCAAATCCATATCTTCCGCTTCACTTTTTATACTGTCTACCAATGAATCAAAGGAAATATCCGTATTTTGGTTGTTTTCGTAATCCCGTTGCATAATCTGACCTATTTTTATGTGGGCAGACTCCTCCTTCGGTGCAGCAAGCTCCCTCTCCGGTAATATATTTTCCTGTTTGACCGTATCTATCACATGACTCTTTCTTGTAAGCAACAGATCCATTTCTTTCACATGCATGCACCCCTTTCTACATCAGAGATTTTTCCATACGGCACACCTGATAATCCTCAGCCGGTGTACCAAACAACACATTATACGCTTCTATCTGACGCTGGTTCTCTACATAAAAATATACCTTTGCCTCTGCACTGCGAAGCTGTTTCATCATCTCTACAGTCTGGGCAAGCATAACAAGCAGAATACTCCGGTTTTTAAGATGCGAGCTCAAATATAACGCATGAATAGATAGCTCGTCTGCTCCATTGTTCCGTACCATCACTCCTGCCGCCAAATGACCTTGTACAGAGTAAAAAAGACTCTTTTGCCAATCTGCCTCATTACGGATAATCTTCCGAATCATATACGGTATACTCTTATCCTCATGTAGCATATATGTAATCTGCCTCCGGTTCAGCGAACAAAAAGTAAGCTTCTGCCCACGAAATCTTTGTATTTCCCTGCTCTGCTCAATCGACTCAAAATGATATTCCAAAATATGCCAGTTCATATCCAACAACACATATCCGTTCCTTGTCAGAAATGTATTCCATATGGTCATACGATTTGCAATGTCCGAAAGGTTAAAGCATATCTGTTTTACTCCCTGTTTTTTAAACATATCCTCCGCGTAACGCAGAAGTCCGGATGACAGACCATTATTTCTACGCTCCGGCACTGTGTACAGATACAGACATTCCACATTACCATCGGAAAACTCATCATATGAAAAAACTCCCACTCCGGTCACAGCTGCATTCTCAACAGCACCTATGACACAAGCATCCTCTGTTTCGATTTTTTTTCTGACATCCTCCGGCAGATACTGCCCAAGCTGCTCTGTCTGTCTGTGGTTTAATACTATATATTCCATTTGACTATCTCCTGAAATATCTATTCCCATTCATCCTCCTGATCTCCCAGTCCGACCATGTATGCATAAGGCTCAAAATCTGCTCTTGTAAATACTTTTCCGGTCTTTACAAACTCATATTTGATTGCCTGCAGATAGTGGCGCATATAAACCTTATCTCCCTCGCCATCTGCTGCCGCAAGGAATGCTGCATTTAAAATACAGTTTTTTATATTACCACCTACAAATTCAAACCGTTCTGCCAGAAAACGGATATCCACGTCATCCCCCAAAGGTGTTCCCTTGGGAATAGTTGTACGCCATAGCATTTCACGTGTATCCGGATCTGGGAACTGGAATTCAACGATATATTTCATACGTCTGAAGAATGCGGGATCAATATTATGCTTGTAGTTTGTCGCCAATACAGAAACTCCATCATAAGCCTCAACCTCCTGCAGCAAAAGAGCTGTCTTGTTGTTGTTTGAAGCCTGATTGCTTCCACCATCATCCGAACGCTTTGCAAACAAAGTATCACACTCATCAAAGAATAATACGACGTTACATTTTTTTGCCTCCCGGAATATCATGGAAATTGATTTTTCTGTTTCGCCGACATATTTATCAATAACCTTAGAAAGATCCACACGGTACAGCTCTAAGTTTAATTCATGTGCAATAACCTGCGCACACATGGATTTACCGGTACCTGGTGCACCAAATAAAAGAATCGAAAGTCCGCGTCCATAAGGATATTTCTTTACATAATTCCAGTTATCATAAACCCGCTTTTTAAAATTCATCTGATCTATCGCATGCTGCAGGGTCTCCCTCTGGTTTGCATTCATAACGATATCCTCAAACCCAAAATTTGCCTTTACCTTTGTTGCCTTCTGTGTCAGCTCAGAGCTCATCTGGTTGTTGCAGCCCTCGAAAAGCTTTGCTCTGGAAATTAAAATCTCATGATTCATGATAGAAAAGCTCTTTGCCTGATAAAGGGCTGATTTGATCTTACCCGGTGTGAACAAAAATTTTGTTGCCATCTCCAAAAGATCTACTTCCTCTGCCAGAGAATATTCCTTTGCAAAATATCTCCAACAGTCTTCCCGTTCCTGCGTGGTCGGTGTAGGAAGCTCAAGCTCTGTGAAATCCTGGTCTGTCACAGCTTTTAACGGCAACTTATCACGGCTCATCGTGAATATCAGGATGTTATACTCTCTTAATTTTGAAATTGCGAGATCCATATAACCAATATATTTTTCTTTTTCCTCTTCACGGAAATCCAGTTCATTCATACAACAGCAGGAATCTGTAAAGATACACTCACGGTTCACAGCCCACAAAGCTTTTTCCACAAAACTATAATCATAAACGAATAGTTTTTTGCAGTTGATTGTAATCGCATTTAATCCACGTTTTTCACAAAAATGACGAATAAAAAATCTACGTCCGCTTCCATCATCACCTGTCCAGCTGAATATGCGGACACCCTGGTCATAAGAAATTTCCATAGCCTCCAGTTGGATAGCGTTTGCCATAATCGGATCCAGCGGCTTTCCATCCGTCAGCATCCGGAAAAAGCGGCTATAATTGCCATCAAGCCTCAATGGATTGTTTCCGAACAAAAAGTCGATCAGACGTTTATCCGGTGCCAGGATTGTGGAAAACGGCATATTTGTATTTACACGAAGATCCATAACCGGCATAAGCTGTTCCAGACACACGGACATCTCTCCGTATGCTGCCGTAATGGAATAATCTTTTCCATAATACAGGCGCCCTATAGATTCCACTGTCGGAGCTGTCAGATTTCCGTTTTCATTGACAATCTGATATACAGACGCATAGCTTGTCTGCGTGGATGACAGAACCGCACTAGCTAAAGCAAATGTGCTGAAATGCCCAAAACCAAGCTTATTGCATAACTCATAAAACGGAAGCATGACCTGTGTAGTATCCGTCACTGCAAGTCTGGCATCAATAAAGTCCATCATTTCTTCTACAGGTATACGAAATGCAGACAAATCAGTTTTCTCACTTCCTGCGCCCAACAAATCAGCCAAACCCATACCATCCTGATTGGAATCTGCCAGGTCATCCTCTGTGTCCTCGTCTATATCAAACACAGCCAGAAGATCATTCAGCTCCTGATTAATCTCAGGAAGCTCCATTTCCGTTTCCTCATCGTCCCTGGCATCCTCCTGCATAAATCTTATCATATGATCACTACACAAATCATGTGCAATCTCGATATCCGGATATAAAACATTCTTATAATTTCCCTGTCCGGCATCATATTTATTCATCAAACCTTCGATGTAATCAGATAACCGGAAATTAACACAGGCAAAAATATAATCCATATATTCGTTGTAATCCTCAAACGGCTTGTTTTTAAGTTCTTCACGAAACCTTGTATTATGCTTCATCGTGTTCATCCCTTCTATCTATATTCCGTCATGTTTTCTACCATGAACACTCCATATACAGACAGTTCCTGTTATCCTTGTATTCATATCGTATCTGATCTGCCATCTGCTTTACCATAAAGATTCCAAGACCGCCAATCTCTCTTGCCTGCACAGATGCCGTTATATCCGGGTCTTCCTTCTCGAGTGGATTATATGGCATGCCTTCGTCTGCAAACATAATGCGTATCGCACCTTCAAACACTTCCTCCTCGATCTGCACTACTCCATCATTTTCGGGATAAGCATAGCTTGCAATATTAATAAATATCTCCTCCGCACAGATCCGTATCATTTCAATCTTTTCTTCCGGACAGCCTCCATCCTGAAGATCTCTGGTAAACACATCCAGTAATGGTTCCAGAAGAGAACGCTGTGCTTCCAGTTCAAGGCTTCTCTTTGTTTTCACAATCCAAATTCTTTCCATATCGTATCTCCTTCAACTATTTTTCCCTTTTCTATTCTAAACTCACGATGTTTCAAATCTCTTATTGCTTCTATATCATGCGTAGCAATTAACTCGGTTATACCT